>NZ_JBBJUL010000007.1:0-200539 GCF_037725245.1 Sphingobium anseongense
ACAGGGGGCCAATGATCCGCCCCATATGCTGTGTGTCCGGGCGGAGCGAAGGCGCTGGGCCTTTGGCTCGGACCCAACCGCTATGATCCATGGCTCGATACTCTATGGACGGACCCGCCTGGCGCGGACATGCTCGCGCCAGGCGATCGTCAGACCGCTCGTGACGATCAGCGCCGCGCCGGCCCAGGTCGTGGCGAGCGGCCAGTCGTCCCACACCAGCCATCCGATCAGCGTCGCCCAGATGATCGAACTGTAATCCATCGGCAGCACCACCGACACCGGCGCCCAGCGCAGCGCCCCGGTCATGCACAATTGCGCCAGCCCGCCGACGATGCCTATGAACAGCAACAGGCCCCACGTCACAGGATCATGCGCCTGCCCGACAAACAGCATCGCCATGCCCAGCGGCGGCACCGACAGGGCGGTGAACCAGAACACGACCACGCCGGGCCGTTCGGTGCGCCCCAGTTCGCGCAGGACCAGGCTGATGCAAGCGGTCAGGATCGCCGCCGACAAGGCGACCGCGAGGCCGGTCAGCGGCACATGGCCGACATCGGGCCGCACCATGACCAGCACGCCGGCAAAGCCCAGCAGCACCGCGCCCCAGCGATACCAGCCGGTCGCCTCACGCAGGATCAGCGCCGACAGGATCGTGCCGAAAATCGGCATGGTGAAGCCGATGCTCGTCGCTTCTGTCAGCGGCAGCAGGATGAACGACCCGAAATTGAGTATCATGCCCACCATGCCCAGCGCCGCGCGGCTGGCGTGGATGCCGATGCGGCTGGTCCGCACCGCGCCTGCGCCGTCGCTCCATGCCACCCAGGCAAAGACCAGCGGCAACGCCAACGCCTGCCGGTAGAACAGCGATTCGATCAGGTGGACGCCGCGTGCGTCGGCCATCTTCACGCCGGCGAACATGGCCGACAGAAAGACCATGGCGAGCAAACGCAGGCCCATGGCGAACAGCGCGCGCTCCTCGCGCGGAGGCGGGGCCTCCTGCGGGTCGGCGCTGGTGAGGGTCGATGGCGCTTCCACGCGCCGGCTTTACCGCGATTGCGCCGGCGCGCAACCGCGGTTGTCCGCAACGACTATGGTTTGCGGAATTTGAGCGTCATGCGGTCGCTCTCGCCGATCGCCAGATATTTGTCCTTGTCGACCTCGCCATTGCGCAGAACCGGGGGCAGCGTCCACACGCCCTTCTCCCAATCGGCGGTGTCCTTGGGATTGGCGTTCACTTCGGACGCGCCGACATATTGGAAGCCCGCCGCCTCGGCGAGCCGCCTGACGGTCGAAACCTTGATATAGCCGCTCGATTTTTCCAGCGCGGTATCGCGATCTTCAGGCAGCCGGTGATCGACGATGCCCAGCGTGCCGCCCGGCTTGAGCACATCGAAAAACGCCTTGAACGTTGCGGCCTCGGTTCCGCCCATCACCATGTTATGGACATTGCGGAAGGTCAGAACCGTATCGACGCTGCCGGCCGGGACGCTCGCCAGCGGCGCGGTCCAGGGGACCAGCTTGACCTTGCCATAGGTCGCAGCGTCCGCATCCAGCTTGGCCTTGAACTTGTCGAAACCCGGCCCAGCGGCCTGCGCCGCATAAAATACGCCCTTGTCCCTGAGCAGCGGCGCCAGGATCTCGGTGTACCAGCCGCCCGCGGGCATATATTCGAGCACCGTCTGCGTCGGCGTCACGCCGAAAAAGGCGAGCGTTTCGGCCGGGTGGCGATATATGTCGCGCGCGACATAGGCGGGCGTGCGGGTTGGTGCGGCGATGGCCGTGCCGATCGGATCGGCGGCGCTGTGCGCGGCATGATCGCCATGCCCGGCATGTTGCGCCATGGCGGGCAGGACGGGCAGGGTGGCGATCAGCAGCAGGCTGGCTCGGGCGAGACGGTTCATGCGCGGAAATCCTCTTCTTGGGGGACCCACGATGTGAAGCGCGCGATGGCCGCGCGCAAGGGGCGCGCGGGGGAAAAAGTCGCGGGACCTGGCCGTTACAGGCAGGCTTCCAGGAAGGGCTGGTCGAAACCGAACATCCGCGCCTTGTCCAGCGTGTAGGGCCGCAGCCCCATCGAACGATATTCGCCGATGATCTTCCCGCTGTCGTCCTCGTCATGATATTCGAACTTAAACAGTTCCTGGGTGACGATGACGTCGCCTTCCATGCCGATCACTTCGGTCACGTTGGTGACGCGGCGCGAACCGTCGCGCAGCCGCTTGACCTGAACGATCAGGTCGACCGAATCGGCGATCTGCTTGGAAATCGCTTCCTTGGGGATCTTGATATCGCCCATCAGGATCATGTTTTCCATACGGCCAAGGCATTCGCGCGGGCTGTTGCTGTGGAGCGTACACATCGAACCGTCATGGCCGGTGTTCATCGCCGCGAGCAGGTCGAAACATTCCGCGCCGCGAATTTCGCCCAGAATGATGCGGTCGGGACGCATACGCAGAGCGTTCTTGACCAGGTCGCCGATGGTGATCGCGCCTTGCCCTTCCAGGTTCGGCGGACGCGTTTCCAGCGGCAACCAGTGCGGCTGCTGCAAGCGCAATTCGGCGGCATCCTCGATGGTCAGCACGCGCTCGCCGGGGTCTATCATCTTGGACAGCGCATTGAGCATCGTCGTCTTGCCCGAACCCGTGCCGCCCGAAATGACGATGTTGAACCGGCATGCGCCCGCGATCTTGAGCGCGGTCGCCATCTTGGGGCTCATCGCGCCCCAATTGGCGAGCATGTCCAGCGTGATCGGCTTTGCCGAAAATTTACGGATCGAGATCGCGGTGCCGCGCAGCGACAGCGGCGGCACGATCACGTTGACGCGGGACCCGTCGGGCAGGCGGGCGTCGGCCAGCGGCGTCGTCTGGTCGACGCGGCGGCCGACCTTGCTGACGATGCGCTGCGCGATCTGGAACAGATGCTCCTCGTCACGGAAACGGATCGGCGCGACGACCAGCTTGCCCTTCTTTTCGATATAGGTCTGGTCGGGACCGTTCACCATGATGTCGGTGATGTCGGGATCGTTCAGCAGCTCTTCGAGCGGCCCCAGGCCCAGCAGTTCGTCGACCAGCACCTTTTCCAGCGCGAACTGTTCGCGGCGGTTGAGCGTCAGCTTCAGCTCGGCCAGCACCTCCATGATGATAGGCCGGAATTCCTCGGCCAGTTCATCCTTGGTCAGTGTCGCCGCCGCTTCGGGGTCGACTCGTTCCAACAGACGCGGCAGCACCTGTTCCTTGATCTTGTGGACAGATGCTTCGAACCCTTGCGGCCCGGCGTCGGGGACATGATCGTTATTGGCACGGTCGGACAGGCGCTGGATGGCATCGGCGTTGCGCTGCATCTGACTGGTCGGCGCGGCCAGCGGATCGAATGGTTCACCCGGAAGCGCGGCGATATCCAGCGGCGGAAACTGCTCGCCGCCGCGTTCGTCGCCGGGGGCACTGCCCCCGTGCATGGGGCGGGCGACGCCAAAGCCGGGCTTCGTGCCGGCCGGGCCACTTTTACGTCCAAATGCGCTCATAGGTCTCCGCCGCTTCTTATCGTCCGACTGTCATGGTCAAACAAAGTGAATAGTCGGGAAACTTTGACAAAAGCCTAATGGTGGCGGGGAGCCGTCCAGCATTGCCAAGCGGCCGATAGGATGTGGTTAACCATATCTGCCTATGCTGCCAGGCGACGAAGGGGGACCCATGCATCACCATCACATCATGGCGGCATCCGATGAAGGGTTCATATCGACCCCGCCCCATCGGCTGAGCGATACGCGGATCATGACCTGGCTGGTCCTTGCAGCGATACTGGTCGGGTCGATCAACCGGATCGTTGCTGGCATGGACGCGCCGATATGGTTTGATGAGACCTTTTCTGCGGTGATCGCCTCGCAGGCCAAATTTGGCGATCTGGTCCGCTGGTGTCTGAATGAGTTGGGCGGCCCCGTATATTATATGCTGCTCTGGGCCTGGGAAAAGCTGGCGGGAGACAGCGGCCTTGCCCTGCGGCTGCCCTCGCTTGGGGCATCGCTCGCGGCGCCGGTCCTCATTTTGTTCGCGGGCCACCCCGACTGGAGGACGCGACTGTGCTGGAGCGGTGTCTGCGCGGTCTGGATACCGGGTTTTGCGATCGCCACCGAAGCCCGTTCATATGCTCTGTTGTTCCTGCTGGCGACGGCACAGTCCATCGCGTTCCTGCGGCTCCTGTCTGCGCCCTCGCTGCGTCGCGCCGGTATCTGGGTGGCGGTGACGGACGCGATCATCCTGACCCACTATTTCGGGCTGTTCATTTCGGCGATTCAGGGGATGATCTTTCTCATTGCGCGCCGGCGTAGTGTGACGGCAACCTGGCCCGCGCTCCTGGGCTTCGCGCCGGTCATTGTGTGGATGCTCTTCCACATGTCCTTTCTCGCGCGGTTGAGCGGGGCTGGCGTGGCATGGCAATCGGTGGTGCCGCCGCGCGCCTTGTGGTTTGTGCCCGAATTGCTTTTCGGGTCATTAGCGGTCGGCTATATTCTTTGCGCCGGCATGGCGGTGGGCGCAATTGTCGCCTGCGGATCGCGCTTGCTCGGCGCATCTGCCCCGCCTCTCTCGTCCGAAGCGTTGGTGGCCATCAGCGGTTGGCTCGCTTTGGCGGTGCTGCTGGGATTGGCGATGGTGCGGCCGAGCTTTACTCCACGATACGCGACCATGGTCATGCCTGCGATCCTGTTCGGCGTGGCGTTATGGATGCGGGGTCTTGATCGTTGGACGCCATATGGCGCGCCGATTATTCTGGCGATGATGATCGCTATCGCCTTTGGTCCGTTGCGCGACCGCTTGTATGTTCCCGAACTTGACCATCGCTATGGCTTCAACCTTATGCAGCCCAGCGCCTGGCTGGCCAAGGAAAGCCCCAGCCATCTGATGTTCCTTTGGGACAATCCCACTGGCACGGCTTCCGATCCGGCCCGGCTGGCAGAAGTCGCAGGCTATTTCTTCCAGCGGGAGGGACGTCCGGTGGAGGTCGAGATCGCTCAACTGCCTGCCGCCGCCGATCCCAACCCCTATCTGATCGAGCACGCCGCGCGGCAGGACGCAGCACTAATCTGGATATATGACCGCAACGTGTCATCGACGCGGGGGCGGACTTACCCCGCCGACCTGCGGAGCTTCGCTCGCGCCGGCTTGGTTTGCCGGGACTTTGGGCGATTGCCGACGACGATCATCGCTTGCTATCGAAAGCGGGCTCCGGCGCGGCGGTGATGAACCGGGGGTCGGTGTCAAACCATGCCCCGATCGTCCGGGCTCCGGCCAGCAATTGCTTGCCTTGCGGCGTGATGCTTATCCGCCCGTGCGAGACCCTTATGTTTCCCGACAATGATTGTTCCGCGATCCGGCGATCGATCTGCTGCATTTCGTCGAGATATTCCGTGACGAAGACCCCTTCCAGACCTTTACGGTCCAGTTGGCCGTCCTGGCGTTCGATCCGCGCGAGCAGGAACATCGTGATGGATCGGTCGAATGTGACGGGAAAGATGACGAGGAAGCAGATATTGAAGGAGAGCGAAATAGTCACCGCGCCCAGCAATGTCGAAATGTCGAGCCCTAGGCGGCGGCGAAGGATCGCGCCGACGCTGCACAGCAACAGCGCAGCCACGAACGCCAGCGCCAAGCCACGATAGAAGAGAACGGGCATGTCCGCCAGCATCGGACTGCGGATCAAACCGACATAAAGGCAAAAGCCCAGCAGCAATGCAGCGGTATAGGTCAGCGCCAGCAAGGCGACACAGCGAAGCAGAGTCATCAAGTCAACCTTCCTCCACCCGCGTTATGCATATAAGCCGTGATCGATAAAGGCAGGGGAGCGTCAGAGACGCCCATACAGGATCGTTTCGCGTGAACAGCAGATAGTTCACCCGGGCAGCGCGCGCGCGCGCTGCCAGTTGGTCAGGGGCAAGACGCTGCGTGAATATGGGCTTTAGCAGGGCGATGCGGCTTAGCACCGCATATTGTCCTGCCCCGAATAGCGACGCTTCTTGGTCAGCGACGGCGGGCCAGCGGTGTCCGTAGAGACCAAAATCAAACGCTCTCCTGTCCATCCCCACCGCATGCTGGAGCACGGCGCCTTCGGGCAGATGGACGTCGGCCCAGCCATAGGCGCGGCGGAGCGCCAGGTCGATGTCGGGTGCCCGGTTCTGGGGCACCGTCCTCGCCGGCATATAGGGTTGGCGGATCAGGCGTAGACCAATGACGTCATAAAGTGTCCCCGCCATCCCAAGAGCACCCAGCAGGATGGCTGCCTGCCGGTAGTGTCGCTTTACCCCCCTGTATTGCGCCACATGCACGGTTGCCACCAGCGCAGCGACCTGCGCCAGCAGGGTCGACCGCCAGCCCAAATCATTGTTTATCAGCACCGATTGCATGAAACTGGCGATCACAAGCGAGGTTATTGCGCTTGCCAGCAGAAGCGCGGCCACGTCATTCACCCGATCAGGTCGCCGCAGGGCAAAGGACAGCGCTATGGCCCCGCCCAGGGCAAAGAGGCCGAATTCGAGCGCATAGTTGACGGGGAGCAGCAATAAATTGCCGACCTGGGAAAGCATCGTCGCTTCGGGCAGCAGCCACATGAACGACCTTACGGCAAAACCTATGGGAAACTCGCCGGAACGGCCATGGGCAAGGTCCAGGAACTGCGGGATCGAGAGGATGGCCGCCAACGTCCCGGCGGCCAGTAGCCGCCCGTCTCGCTTCGTTAGCCGGATGCCCCCCCATACCACCAGCAGCGGCGCAAAGGTCAGCGCCACCCAGGCCGAAAGCCCGAACATGCTGGCAAAGGCAACGCCTGCCATTCCCGCTACGCTCCAGCCGACTGGCGATGCGGGGGCGCGGCTGGCGATCAATATGCCGGTCCACCCTGCAATCACTGCGGCCAGATGGTGGGGCACCCACAGGCTCGACCGCAGCATCCATGCGACTTCGCTGTTCCACATGTCGATATGGGGGTCGGCCCAGCCGGTTACGTTCCAGCGCAGAGCTACGGGGAGGATATCCAGCCCGGTGACAAAGCAAAGCAGCGCAGCCATCAGCAGCGCCCCCCGTTCGCGACCCACGCCGATCAGCCGCGCATCCGCCGCCAGCCGCCACAACAGCGCCGGCACCGCCATCCCCGTCCAGAATGCGCAGGCGGCGAACGCCATGCGGGCGGAGATGGCAAAGCCGCTCGTCCAGCGCACCATCGCGGGCCATTCGTAGAAATAATGATAATATCCCGCCACGCCCTCGCGCGCGAAAAACGGATCGCGCAGCGGCAGCCCGATGCGCGCAATCTGTTCGGTGACGGCGGCATGCTTGACCAGGTCGTAGACGACCAGGCTCTGATGCAGCCCGCCGTCCCAGTCGATATCGACGAACGCCCATGCACAGATCAGCCACCAGACCGCCGCGAGACTGACGAAAACGCCGGTCCTGCGCCAATCAAGCCGGCGCAGCAACGGCGCGCCGTAAATCAGCAAGCCGATATGCAGCGCCACGGCGGCGCCGATGCCGATCCAGCGGATCAGCAGGGAATCCAGGATCGGGAACAGGGCAAAGGCCAGCAGCATCGCCCAGCCGGCGCGCCGCCATCCATCATCGCAATCGAGGCCCACGCCGCCCGCCAGCCGCGCGAGGCCGAAACCGGGCAGAATGAACAAAAGTGGTGCCAGCCACGTCGCCATCAACAGGCCGAACAGGTCTTCAAGCAAATAAGGCATGGCCGCTCCGATTGGCGAGCCATGGCTTAACAAGCGATGGTTAACGCGCCGCTAACCCTGTTAGCGCCTCATCGCCCCATTTTGCGCTGCGTCTTGCCGTAACGCAATTTCCGCGTCCCCGGCTTGCCTTCGTTCGCGCGTCCGCGCGGAGCCTCCACCTGCTGCTCCACCGGCAGGCCCAATTCTTCCGCCTCCAGCTTCCTTATTTCGTCGCGTATCCGTCCGGCCTCCTCGAATTCCAGGTCGGCGGCGGCGGCGCGCATCTTCTTTTCCAGATCCTCGATATAGGCGCGCAGATTGTGACCGACCATATGCGGGCGATCCGCGTCGCCGGTATCGACGATCACGCCGTCCTTGCTCGCGACATGCGCGATGATGTCGCCGATGTTGCGCTTGATGGTGGTCGGGGTGATGCCATGTTCGCGGTTATAGGCTTCCTGCTTTTCGCGCCGGCGCCCGGTTTCGTTCAGCGCCCGTTCCATGGAACCGGTCATGCGGTCGGCATAGAGGATCACCCGTCCGTCGACATTGCGCGCCGCGCGGCCGATCGTCTGGATCAGCGAGGTTTCGGATCGCAGGAAGCCTTCCTTGTCGGCGTCCAGGATCGCGACCAGCCCGCATTCGGGAATGTCCAGCCCCTCGCGCAACAGGTTGATGCCGATCAGCACGTCATAGACGCCGAGCCGCAGGTCGCGGATCAACTCGATCCGCTCCAGCGTCTCGACGTCGCTGTGCATGTAACGGACCTTGATCCCGGCCTCGTGCATGAATTCGGTCAGGTCCTCCGCCATCCGCTTGGTCAGCGTGGTGACGAGCGTGCGATAGCCGTTCGCCGCCACCTTGCGGCATTCGTTGATCAGGTCGTCGACCTGGTCCTCCACCGGCTTGATCTCCACCGGCGGGTCGATGAGGCCGGTGGGGCGAATCACCTGTTCGCTGAACACGCCGCCGGTCTGCTCCATCTCCCATGATCCGGGCGTTGCCGACACGCTGACCGTCTGCGGCCGCATCGCGTCCCATTCGTTGAAGCGCAGCGGGCGGTTGTCGATACAACTGGGCAGGCGAAAGCCATATTCGGCGAGCGTGATCTTGCGCCGATGGTCGCCGCGCGCCATCGCGCCGATCTGCGGCACGGTCTGATGGCTTTCATCGATGAACAGCAGCGCATTTTCGGGCAGATATTCGAACAGCGTCGGCGGCGGTTCGCCGGGCAGGCGGCCGGTCAGGAAGCGGCTGTAATTTTCGATCCCCGCGCACGATCCGGTGGCCGCGATCATCTCCAGGTCGAAATTGGTGCGCTGCTCCAGCCGCTGCGCTTCCAGCAGTTTGCCCTCGCTCTCCAGTTCCTTGAGCCGCTCGGTCAGTTCGAAACGGATCGCCTCCATCGCCTGCTTGAGCGTCGGGCCGGGGGTGACATGGTGGCTGTTGGGAAAGACCTTCACATAGTCGAGCGACGCGACCTTCTTGCCGGTCAGCGGGTCGAACTCGACAATATCCTCGATCTCGTTGCCAAAGAAGCTCACGCGCCAGGCGGTGTCCTCATAATGCGACGGGAAAACCTCCAGATTATCGCCCTTCACCCGGAAATTGCCGCGCGCGAAACCGGCATCGTTGCGCTTGTACTGGAGCGCGACCAGCTTGCGGATGATCTCGCGCTGGTCCTCGATGCCGCCTTTCTTCATCGAAAAGGTCATCGCCGAATAGGTTTCGACCGACCCGATGCCATAGATGCAGCTGACCGATGCGACGATGATGACATCGTCCCGTTCCAGCAGCGACCGGGTCGCCGAATGGCGCATCCGGTCGATGCTTTCGTTTACGCTGGATTCCTTCTCGATATAGGTGTCCGACCGTGCGACATAGGCTTCGGGCTGGTAATAGTCATAATAGCTGACGAAATATTCGACCGCGTTCTCCGGGAAAAAGCTCTTGAACTCGCCATAGAGCTGCGCGGCGAGGATCTTGTTGGGCGCAAGGATCAGGGCAGGGCGCTGCAACGCCTCGATGACCTTGGCCATGGTGAAGGTCTTGCCCGATCCCGTCACGCCCAGCAGCACCTGGTCGCGCTCGCCCGCCAGCGCCTGATCCACCAGTTCGGGGATCGCGGTGCGCTGGTCGCCCGACGGCTCATAATCGCTCATCAGCCTGAAGGGTCTGCCCCCTTCGGACTTTTCCGGCCGCGCCGGGCGGTGAGGGACGAAACTCGTGCCGGTGTCGGGCTCGTCAAGCGTGGTGCGGATTTGAATTGTCATCGCGGCTTGATATGGTCGCAGCGCAGGCGGGTCGCAACTGTCCAGCGGTTGAAGGGGAGATGGCGATGAGAAATATGCTTTTGGCGGCATTCGGCACGGCGGCGCTGCTGGCGGGCTGCGGCGAGGCTTCCGATAAAAAGGCCGACGATATCGCGGCCACCGACGCGATGACGGGTGAGCAGGTCGCGGCGAAGGTCGATGGCGTCAAGCTCAAGCCCGGACAATGGGAAACCAGCTTCACGATCGAGGATCTGGAGATGGCGCAGATGCCGGGCGGCGCGTCCGCCGCTCAGTTCAAGGAACAGATGAAGGCCGGCATGAGCCGCGTCGGCATCAAGCATTGCGTGACGCCCGAACAGGCGGCCAGGCCCAGCGCGGACATGCTGGCGGGCCAGGCCGACAAGAATTGCAGCTACAAGGGCTTCGACATGGCGGGCGGCGCGGTCAAGGGGCAGGTGAGTTGCACCCATGACGGCCAGACGATGAACGCGACGATGAAGGGCACCTATGCGCCCGACCGCTACGACATGGTGATGGACATGACGTCGACCGGAACAGAGCCGGGCGCGACGATGAAGATGAAGGCGCGGACGCAGGGCAGGTTGATAGGCGCCACCTGCGAAGGCGAACCGTCCTGACCATCTCTCAATCCTCGCGCCGTCTGATTGATCCCGTGGCGCTTGGCAGGGCGGCAATACCGCATCTCGGATGTGTTGCCGCCTGCCTGCCGGTCGCCGCGCCTCAGGCCGGCTCGACCAGTAACAACGAAGCATCGGCGCCAACGATCCGTACCCGCGTTCCCGCCGCCGCGTCGGCGCCCCGGCAGGACCAGACGCCATCGCCCACCTTGACACGGCCCTCGCCGCCCTCGATCGCTTCGACCACCAGCACGGTCTGACCGATCAGGCGGGCGACGCGGTCATTCAGTTGCGGGTCCTGCGAGGTGACCGGCGTGGCGGCGTACCAGCGCCGGCCACCCCATGTCGCGACCAGGCAAAGGCCCGCGAATATCAGCATTTGCAGGGCCGGGCCGACCGGCAGGGCAAAGGCGATCACGCCGGTCGCCGCCGCCGCGAGCGCCACCCAGATCAGGAAGACGCCGGGCAGCAATATCTCGCCGATGCCCAGCAGCACGGCAAAGACCATCCACCACCAGTGGCCGTCGATCGTGTCGAGCCAGTCCATCAGCCCTGGCTTTGCGTAAACGGCCCGCGCCGGGGCGGGGCGGGGGGCGCGTGGGTGCTGCCGTCGCCGCCCAGCGCATCCTTAGCCAGCTGGCCGATGCCGCCCAGGGTGCCGATCAGTTGCGTCGCTTCGACCGGGAACAGGATGGTCTTGGCATTGGGCGATGTCGCGAACTGGCTTACCGCCTCGACATATTTCTGCGCGATGAAATAGTTGAGCGCCTGCGGATTGCCCGCCGAAATGGCGTCGGACACCATCTGCGTCGCCTTGGCCTCCGCCTCGGCTTCGCGTTCGCGTGCCTCGGCGTCGCGGAATGCGGCTTCGCGACGGCCCTCGGCCTGAAGGATCTGGCCCTGCTTCTCGCCTTCGGCGCGCAGGATTTCAGCCGCGCGCGCGCCTTCGGCATCCAATATGTTCGCGCGCTTTTCCCGTTCCGCCTTCATCTGCCGGCCCATGGCGTTGACGATGTCGGCGGGCGGGCGAATATCCTTCAGCTCGACGCGGGTGATCTTGATGCCCCAGGCGTTGGTCGCATGATCGACCACCGACAGCAGCCGCGCGTTGATCTCGTCGCGTTTGGACAGGGTTTCGTCCAGATCCATCGATCCCATGACGGTGCGCAGGTTGGTGGTGGCCAGCTGCATGATCGCGACGTACAGTTCCGACACTTCATAGGCGGCCTTGGCGGCGTCGAGCACCTGGAAGAAGACCACGCCGTCGACCGACACCATGGCATTGTCCTTGGTGATGATTTCCTGCCCCGGAATATCGACCACCTGTTCCATCATGTTGATCTTGCGGCCGACCGCGTAAAAGAAGGCGGGATAGAAATTGAGGCCGGGCCGCGCGACTTCGGTGAAGCGCCCAAAGCGTTCGATGGTATATTGATAGCCTTGCCGCACAACCTTGATAGATGCGGCGAGATAGATGAATACCAACAGGCTGAGGCCAAGCGCGAATGTCGTGATCATAGCCCAAATTCCTCCCCGGCGGTCACGCGACTATGCCGTGAATTGCGGGACGGGGGAAGCGAAACCGGAACGAAACGAAAGGTCAAGGCCCATGCTGCTCCACCACGCCCGATCGCTGCTGTTCCTGCCCGCGTCCAACGCGCGCGCGATCGAAAAGGCAAGGGGGCTGCCGTGCGACATGGTGATGCTCGACCTGGAGGATGCGGTGCCCGACGACCGCAAGCAGGAGGCGCGGGACCAGGCGATCGATGCGCTGCGGCAGGGTTTCGGCGAGCGGCTGACGGCGGTGCGGATCAACGTGGCGGGCACGCTCTGGCATGGGGCGGAAATGGTCGCGGTGAAAGGCTCTGCCGCCGATTATGTGATATTGCCCAAGGTCGAAACGGTGCGGCAGGTCGCTGACGTGTTCAGCGTCTGCCAGCGGCCGGTTATCGCGATGATCGAAAGCCCGGCGGGCGTGCTGGGGGCAAGCGCGATCGGCGCGGCGGAGGGCACCGCCGCGCTGTTCATGGGCACCAACGATCTGCGCAAGGACCTGCACATTCCCGCCGGTGCGGGCCGGGACGGGCTGTCGCTGGCGCTGCAACAGGTGGTGCTGGCGGTCCGTGCCGCCAGGATTGCGGTGTTCGACGGCGTCTATAACCGGCTGGACGACGATGCCGGGTTCGAAGCGGAATGCGCGCATGGCCATATGCTGGGCTTCGACGGCAAGACGCTGATCCATCCCGCGCAGATCGCGATCGCCAATCGGCTGTTCGGCCCTGATGCCCACGCGGTCGCCGATGCGCGGCGGCTGGTCGATGCCGCGACCGGCGGAGCGGAACGCTTCGAAGGCCGCATGATCGAAGCCATGCATGTCGATGAGGCGCGCGCGCTGATCGCCCGGGCCGAGGCGCAGGCTGGATAGCGCGCGCCCCGGCGGGGGAGGAAACTTCGCGCGTCAGGCGGCGATAAGGTTGACCGCGCTCGGTTTTGCCGCCGGCAAGCCGCTGGCCTTCGCCTGCGCCATCAACTTTTGCTTGCGCGCCATCATCGCATCGCGCAGCGCGACCAGGTCGACATCGGTCTTGCGGCACTGGGCGAACATGCCTTCGGACGGCATTTCCTCCTCATGGACATGGTGCTTGATCTCTTCGGACAGCACCTTGACCTTGGCGTCGTAGAAATCGTCTTCGGCTGATCCGGCCTCGATATCGTTGATCAATATCTTGGCGCCGTCATGCTCGACATAGGCTTCGTCCAGCGTGTCGTCCTCGATCTTGCCGCGAAAGGCGGGATAGAAAATCTCTTCCTCGATGCTGGTATGGATTTTCAGCTCGGTGCAGATTTCGCGGGCGATCGCCTGTTTCTTCGATGGCGCCTTGGTCGCCTCGAATGTTTCGAACAGCTCTTCGACCTTGCGATGATCGGCTTTGAGCAATGCTATGGCATCGGTAAACTGGGTGTCGGCCATGGTCGTCCTCCTCATGCTCCCGCAGCAGCCACAAGCGCCCCGCGCGCCCGATGTTCCCTGAAAATGACTCGCATCTCCTGCGGCGCAACAAAATATGCCGGGGCGTCTAGCCGATGGCGGGGGAAATGGTTACATGGGCCGCCACGAAAACCCCGGAAAGTGGCAAGCAAATGGACATCCGTCTCGGTCTCACCTTTGATGACGTGCTGCTTCAGCCGGCCGAATCGGACGTTCTGCCGAGCCAGGCCGACACCAGCACCCAGGTCACGCGCGAAATCAGGCTGAACATCCCGATCCTGTCGTCGGCGATGGATACCGTGACCGAAGCCGACATGGCGATCGTGATGGCGCAGCTTGGCGGCATCGGCGTGCTGCACCGGAACATGACCGTCGATGAACAGGCGGACGCGGTGCGCGCGGTCAAGCGGTTCGAAAGCGGCATGGTGGTCAATCCGATCACCATCCTGCCCACAGCCACGCTTGCCGACGCGCAGATGCTGATGCAGCGGCACCGGATCAGCGGTATTCCGGTGGTCGAGGAATCGGGCCGGCTGGTCGGCATCCTGACCCATCGCGACACCCGCTTTGCCGAAAATCCCGGCCAGCCGGTCAGCGAACTGATGACCAGCGAAAATCTGGCCGTCGTGCCCGCCGGCGTCGCGCAGGAGGAAGCCAGGCGGATGCTGCATCAGCGCCGCATCGAAAAACTGCTGGTGGTGGACGATGCCTATCGCTGTGTCGGCCTCATCACCGTCAAGGACATGGAAAAGGCGGTCACCTATCCGCAGGCTACCAAGGACGCGACCGGCCGGCTGCGCGTGGCCGCCGCGACCACGGTCGGCGACAAGGGGCTGGAGCGGACGCGGGCGCTGATCGACGCGGAGTGCGACCTCATCGTCATAGATACCGCCCATGGCCACAGCAAAATGGTGTCGGCGGCGGTCGAGGCGGTCAAGAAAATGTCCAACCATGTTCAGATCGTCGCGGGCAACGTCGCCACCGCCGAAGCGACCAGGGCGTTGATCGGCGCCGGCGCGGACTGCGTGAAGGTCGGCATCGGTCCGGGGTCGATCTGCACCACGCGCGTCGTCGCCGGCGTCGGCGTGCCCCAGTTGACTGCGATCATGGACGCCGCAGAAGCAGCAGCCAGGCACGGCGTTCCGGTGATCGCCGACGGCGGCCTGCGTACATCGGGCGACCTGGCCAAGGCGCTGGCGGCGGGCGCCGGCTGCGTCATGGTCGGCTCGCTGCTGGCCGGGACCGAGGAAGCGCCGGGCGAAACCTTCCTCTATCAGGGGCGCGCCTATAAAAGCTATCGCGGCATGGGCAGCGTCGGCGCGATGGCGCGCGGCAGCGCCGACCGCTATTTCCAGCAGGACATCAAGGACCAGATGAAGCTGGTGCCCGAAGGGATCGAGGGGCAGGTGCCGTTCAAGGGGCCGGCCAAGGATGTCATCCACCAGCTTGTCGGCGGGGTGAAGGCGGCGATGGGCTATACCGGCAGCGCGACGCTCAAGGACCTGCGCGAGCGCGCGCGTTTCGTCCAGATCACCAATGCGGGTCTGTCCGAAAGTCACGTCCACGACGTCACCATTACCCGTGAAGCCCCCAATTACCCGACCCGCTGATCCTTTCCGGCACGGGGAACGGGACCATCGCGCAGCGATGGTGGAGGGGGCGCGCCTCCTGAAGCTGTTTTCGCAACATGGCCGGTCCAAGCCCCATGTCCGGGGCCGGCCTTGATCCTTCGGGTTCCCCTGTCGATGCTCTCTTCGACGCGGCGCGCGCGCCTGCGTTCGACCGTGCCGGCAAGGCCATGACTCCCGCCGCGCGCCTCCAGGCCGCGATCGACCTGCTCGACGCCATCATCGCCGCCGCGCGCGACGGCGGACCGGCGGCCGACACGCTCATCGCGCGCTATTTCCGCGAACGACGCTATGCCGGTTCGAAGGATCGACGTGCGGTGCGCGACCATGTCTATGCCGCGATCCGGCGAGCGGGCGACCGGCCGGACGATGGCCGCGCCGCGCTGGTCGGGCTCGCGCGCGAACGGCCTGACCTGGCCGTCCTGTTCGACGGATCGCCGCACGCGCCAGCACCCATCGACCCCGCCGAACCGGGCGCGCCCGCCGGCGCGGTGCCCGGCTGGATCGCGCCCCTGCTCGCCGCGCCGGTCGAACAGGACGCCCTGCTTGGCCGCGCGCCGATCGACCTGCGCGTCAACCGGCTCAAGGCCACGCCCGCCGATGTCGCGCCGCTCTTCCCGCAGGCGCAGCCCGTCCCCGGCCTGCCCGACGCGCTGCGCCTGCCGGAGGGGACCGCGGTCGAGCAGGGCGAGGCATGGGCGCTGGGGCTGGTCGAAGTGCAGGATGCCGGCAGCCAGGTCCTTGGCGCTGCCTGTGGCGCGCGGCCCGGCATGACCGTCATCGACCTGTGCGCCGGGGCCGGGGGCAAGACGCTGGCGCTCGCCGCGGCGATGGGTGGCAAGGGCCGGCTCATCGCCGCCGACACCAACCGCGCCCGGCTCGCGCGCCTGTCGCCGCGCGCGCAGCGCGCAGGGGCCATATCCATCGAAACCCTGCTGCTGGATGAAGGTCATGAGGCGCAGGGGCTGGAACCGCTCATCGGTCAGGCGGATGTCGTGCTCATCGACGCGCCCTGTTCGGGCACCGGCACCTGGCGGCGCAACCCGGAGGCGCGCTGGCGGCTGACGGCGGCGCGGCTCGACCGGCTGGTCGCCACCCAGGCCCGCATCCTCGATTTCGCCGCGCCGTTGCTGGCGCCCGGCGGCCGACTGGTCTATGCTGTGTGTGCGCTGACGGACAGGGAGGGACGCGATCAGGTGGACGGATTTCTCACCCGTCATCCCGGCTGGCGCGCGGTGCAGGGTGCGGTCGGCGTGGGTCGTGCCCACGGACGCGGTTGGCTGTTGACACCCGGCCATGACGGGACCGACGGCTTTTTCTTCGCAACGCTCGTGCATGGCTGAAAAACAGGCCATGGACATTGGCGTGCGGAATGACCACATTTCCGGGGAGTCGCTCCTGGAGACCATAATGCGTTTCACGCCTGCTTCGATTGCCCTTGCCGTCCTGTTGACCACCGTTTCCAGCGTCGGCCTGACCCAGCGCCCGGACGCCCAGATCGACCCCTTGTCGATCGAATGGATGCGCGCGGGCGAAGGCGCGGCGAAGGCGGGCGACCTGTCCGCCGCGACCGATGCCTATGAAACCGCGCTGGCGGTCGATCCGCGCAATCGCGGGGCCTATATCGCTCTTGCCGGCGTCGCCCGCGCGCAGGGTTTGCAGGGCAAGGCGATCCGCCTTTATCGCGAAGCGCTGCTGCTTGATCCTACCGACGTCTATGCCCTGGTCGGGCAGGGAGAGGCGATGGTGGAAAAGGGCGCCGTCGCCAAGGCGAAGGAAAATCTGGCGCAGGCGCAAAAGATATGCGCCGATAATTGCGCGCCGCTCGGCAAGCTCGCCGCCGCCATTCAGAAGGGCGCGCCGCCGACCGTGCTGAGCGCCAAGGATGCCATCCCCGCGCCAAAGATCGTGCCGACCGAAACACCGTGAACCGTGGCTCACCCGCTGCCCGCAACATACAGATTGAGGGCATAACCGCGCCCTGCTAAGCGCGCGCCATGAAGGACAGGGACATCAGGGATCGGGCGCCGATCGGCAGTCTGTCGATGCTGTGGCATGCGGCGCGACGCTATCCCGCGCGGATCGCGGCTGCGGCCGGCGCGCTGCTCGTATCGTCGGCCGCGACCCTCGCCATACCCAGCGGTTTCAAGCTGGTGATCGACCGCGGCTTTGCCGGCGGAGCCGACGATATCGGCCGCTGGTTCCAATATCTCTTCCTGATCGTCGTCATCCTCGCCTTGTCCACGGCCGCGCGCTTCTATTTCGTGTCCTGGCTCGGCGAGCGCGTCGTCGCCGACATTCGTTCGGCGACCCAGGCCAATCTGTTGCGCCAGCCGCCGGCCTTCTTCGAAGAAAACCGGCCGTCCGAAATCGCGTCGCGCATGACCGCCGACACCGCGATCATCGATCAGATCGTCGGGTCGACCATCTCCATCGCCCTGCGCAACGCGGTGACGGGCATTGGCGGTCTGGCCTATCTGTTCGCGCTGGCGCCAAAGCTGGCGGGGCTGCTGCTGCTTGGCATCCCGCTGGTCCTGGTGCCGATCATCGTCATGGGCCGGCGCGTCCGCAACCTGTCGCGCGCCAGCCAGGACCGGCTCGCCGCCGTCGGCAGCATGACGACCGAAGTGCTGGGCGCCATGCGGATCGTCCAGTCCTTCGGGCAGGAGGCGCGGGAAGCGGCTCGTTTCGACGACACCGTGGAACGCGGCTTCGCCGCCGCGCGCAGCCGCATTCGCCTGCGCGCCTTCATGACCGCGATCGTCATCGCCCTCATCTTCGGCGCGATCGTCGCGGTGATGTGGCAGGGCGCGGTCGATGTCGCCGCCGGTCGCCTGTCGGGGGGCAGCATCGCCGCCTTCGTCCTTACCGGCGGGCTGGTGGCGGGCGCGTTCGGATCGCTCTCAGAGGTCTGGGGCGACCTGCTGCGTGGCGCGGGCGCGGCCGGGCGGTTGCACGAACTGATGCGCGCGGTGCCGCAGATCCAGCCGCCTGTCGATCCGCAGCCGATCCCGCAGGGGAACGGCGCGCGGCTCCGCTTTTCGGCCGTGCGCTTCCATTATCCGACCCGGCCCGATCTTGCCGCCCTCAACGGCATCGACCTGGTTGTGGAACCCGGCGAGACGATCGCGGTGGTCGGCCCGTCGGGCGCCGGCAAGACGACGCTGTTTCAACTGGCGCAGCGCTTCTACGATCCCGATGCGGGCGCCATCGCGCTGAACGGCGTACCGTTCGAACGCGCCGACCCGGCGGCGATCCGGGCGATGATGGCGCTGGTGCCGCAGGACAGCGTCATCTTCGCCGCCTCGGCACGCGACAATTTGCGCTACGGTCGCTGGGATGCGACCGATGCGGAAATCTGGGACGCGGCCCGCGCGGCCAATGCGGCGGAATTTCTGCGCGCCCTGCCGCACGGGCTGGACAGTGAACTGGGGGAGGCCGGCGCGCGCCTGTCGGGGGGGCAGCGCCAGCGCGTGTCGATCGCCAGGGCGCTGTTGCGCGATGCGCCGCTGCTGTTGCTGGACGAGGCCACCTCGGCACTGGACGCTGAATCGGAACGGCTGGTGCAGGATGCGCTGGGCCGGTTGATGCGGGGCCGGACGACCATCGTGATCGCCCATCGCCTCGCCACCGTGCGCGCCGCCGACCGTATCATCGTGATGGACCGGGGCGCGATCGTCGAACAGGGCGATCATGCCGCGCTGATGGCGCAGGGCGGCCTCTATGCCCGGCTCGCGAGCCTCCAGTTCCAGGACGCCGCCTGATCGGCTGGTCAGCTTTGCCCGCTCCGGGCATATTTGACGATATGGTCGAGGATCGCGGGATGAAGCGGCCGCTCGAAGGCGCAGCCCGCCTCATGCGCCCGCGTCCACAATACTCGTGCGCGACGTCCCTCAAATCCGGGCAGCATCACCCACAGCTCCGATCCGACCTGCAACCGCATGAAGCTTTGCAGGCGGAACCCCGTTGTCGATGCGTTGACGATGCGGCTGGAAAACCATGTCTCGCCGGGGCGGCGGACCTTGACGGCAATGACCACGTGACGGCGCTCGGCCACACGGGTGCTGTTGCTGTGATCGATCTGCTTCTCGGCGCCCATTTTTCGATTCTATCGTCCTGACGCCCGATCGTGACAGATTAGCCCTAGCAATTGGTTAAGCCGTACCGCCTTTCTGTCGAACGGCGCGCGCAGGGGTGCGCGGGCAGAGCGGCACGGGCAGAAGCGCACAGGCGTAGAGGCACAGGCGTAGAGGCACGGGCCGAGAGAGACTGCCCGAGAGAGACGGGCCGAGAGTCACGGGCAGGGCACGCAAGCAGAGAGTCAGGCCAACGGCACGGGCAGGGGCGCGGGCAAAGACGCACAGGCAGGGCGCTGGAGGAAGAGCATGGACAGCGATGGGGATCTGTCGGCAGGCAGGCAGGGCGAGCGACTTTTCCGGGCGTCATCCGGGGTTCCGATATAGCGGTTCATGTCGTTCGCCGCGCTCGCTTGCCGCGGTCGGATCCGATCCGGGCGCGCAAAAAAAGGGCCGCTCGAAAGCGGCCCCTCTCTCATTTCTGCTGGATAACAATCCTGCCGGTCAACCGGCCCGCCTGTCCCGGACAACCGGGGAAAGCCGATCCCGAAACGGGCTAGGACCGGGCAGGCGCCAGGTCAGAAATTGCCATATTGTTCATTGCCAACGAAGCCCAGCTTGGTAACGCCGGCCCGCTTGATCTCGGCCAGAACCTCGTCGACGGTCACGTAGCGGGTCTGCGGCGCGGGCTGGAACTGGAGTTCCGGCTCGACCGGCAGGCGCAGCGACTGCTGAAGATACTGACGCAGCGTCAGCAGGTCGATCGGCGATCCGTTCCAGGTGATGACGCCCGCCGGGTCGATGGCGACCTTGTTCTTGACCGGGTCGACGACCGTGTCGGTCGGCGGCGCGTTCTGGGGCAGGTCGATCTTCACCGCGTGGGTCTGGATCGGGATGGTGATGATGAACATGATGAGGAGAACGAGCATGACGTCGATGAGCGGCGTCGTGTTCATTTCCATCATCGGTTCGCCATCGTCTTTACCGGCACTCATGGCCATGGGCGATACTCCTAGATAGAACGGGCCGCAGCCGGGTTGTCAGAGGCGTTGGACGCCCTGGCCCGGTGCGGGTTCGGAAATGAAGCCGACCTTCGGAAAACCGGCGCGCTGCATCGTATAGATGGTTCCGCCGATGCACCGATAGGGGGTGTTGATGTCGCCGCGGATATGCACTTCGGGCAAATCCTCGGGCGTCAGATTTTCGACGCCGCCGGCCTTGTCGATATCCGCCTTCAGCTTGGCGACCGCGCGGTTGAGCAGGTCTTCCGAACTGACCCGGGTCATGTTCCAGTAGACCGCGCAGCTGCCGTCGGTGTCGCCCAGCACGGAGAGCGAGACATTTTCGGGCTTGGTCGTAGTCGGCTCGAACGCGACCTTGGGAAGGTTGAGTTCCACGGACTGGACGACGACCGGGATCGCGATGAGAAAGATGATGAGCAGAACCAACATGACGTCGACGAGCGGCGTCGTGTTGATGTCGGACATCGGCTTTTCGTCGCTGCCGTCGGATCCAACACTCATTGCCATTGATCAGTATCCTAACATGCGTGTCGATGAGCCCCTGTTGGGGTCCATGGCCGGCATGGACGGAAGGGACCGCAGCTGTCCCTTCGCCATGCCGGCACCTATGGGATCAGGCCTTGGTCGGCGCGGCGGCCGGCTTGGCGGCAGGCGCAACCGGAGCGGCGGCGATGCTGGGCTTGACCGCGCCGTTCGACACCAGATAGGCCAGCAGGTCGACGGTGAAGCCGTTCAGCTGTTCCGCGATCGACTTGTTGCGGCGCTGCAGGAAGTTGTAGGCGAGCACCGCGGGAACGGCCACGGCCAGACCCAGGGCGGTCATGATGAGCGCTTCACCGACGGGGCCTGCGACCGCGTCGATCGACGCCTGACCGGCGGCGCCGATCTTGATCAGCGCGCGGTAGATGCCGATAACCGTACCGAACAGACCGATGAACGGCGAGGTTGCGCCGACGGTGGCGAGGAAGGCGAGACCGCCGCCCAGGCTGGAATTGATCGCGGCTTCCGAACGCGCGAGCGAACCGTGCAGCCAGTCATGGGCTTCGACCGGGTCGGTCAGCTTGGTATGCTCTTCCTGCGCCTTCACGCCGTCATCGACGATCTGCTTGTAGGCGGAGTTCTTTTCGAGCTTGGCGGAGCCTTCCTTGATGTTGGCGGCGCGCCAGAAGGTCGCGCGAACCTTCTTGCCCTGGTTGATGACCTTCTGCTGTTCGATCAGCTTGGTGAACAGGATGTAGAAGGTGCCAACCGACATGCCGACCAGAATGATGAAGACGGTCCAGGCGATCGTGCCGCCCTGTTCGAGCGCTTCCCAAAGGCCATAAGGGTTTGCTGCGGCCTCGGGGGCGGCGGCTGCTGCGAGTGACATCAACATGTTCAAGACTTCCCTCTCAAATGGATCAAATAGATTGGGAAGGTCACGCGGGTGTGCGGCGACCTTCCCGTAAAATTATTCCGGCAGTCGCCAGACGATACGGCTGCTGAACGAGTCCGTCATGGGTTGCCCGTCGGTGCCCACGGCCGGCTTGAAACGCGCACGGCGAGGAAGCAGGCGGCAAGTTTCGGCATCGAGGTCCGCATGGCCGCTGGATGACGTAACGGTGCAGTTTGTGACTCGCCCGTCAGTACCGATTTCCACCCTGAATCCCGTCGTGCCCGACCGTTCCTCGCGCTGGGCACGGCTGGGATAATCGGCATCGGTGACCCATTCGCCCGGACGGCCACGCGGCGTGGCGCGCTGAGCGGCCACCTTTGGCGGGGGCGGGGGCGGGGGTGCGGCAACCGGCGTCTGGATGACGACGGGCGGCGGCGTCCGAACGACCGTCATGGTCGGCGCGGGCGCAGGCGTTTGCACGATCGGTGGCGGGGCCACGACCGGCGGCGGTTCTACCGGCTGGTCTGGCGGCGGTGGCGGCGGCTCCTCATCGGGTGGCGGCGGCTCTTCCTTAACATCGATGACGTTCAGCTGTTCCGCCGCCTTTTTGACATATTTCATGCCAAGACCGGTGACGAAGGCATAGCCCAGAACAGCATGAATCAAGGCAACGATGACGATCGAGATTGTGCGACTCGATCCTTGCGAGTGGTCAGCATAGGCCATTCAGCAACGACACTCCTTAACTCATCATTTTTAACAGGTTGTACAAATTAGCCGAAAACGACCAGAAGCGTCGGGATAGGAATCCCGGCAACTTTGGCCCTTGTCCGTTCGTTTTCTACCCAATCAACTCCTATCGCGGCATATCGTATGACGCAAACGCTTTATCGTGGGGGCGCTTTGAGTTTACCATTTGCCCTTGGAAAAGCTTGCCTGTGACATCATGGCCACGGACACATCGGTTAGGACGAAACGCGAAATGAAATCCTCCATATTGCTCCATCGAGTCGCCGCGCTATGCCTCATTTCCGCCGCACATTCGGCGGTAAACGGTGCGTCCGCACAGAGTGCGCCGCGCTCTTCCGCCGCGACCGCGGATGCGGGCAGTGGCCTGTCCTATGCCGATCTGGCCGATCTGGCCGACGGCGCGGCCCTGGTGGCGCAGGCGCGTGTCATTCGTGTGACACCCCTGCCGCCCGAGCAGGCGGGGGGAGTAACGCCCGGATATCGCCGCCTTTATGTCGAAGCGCAGGTCATCGGCTTGATTCGGGGCGACGGCGGCATCAGCCCCGCGGTCGCCTATCTCTACGATGCGCCGGTCGATTCGCGGGGCAAGCTGCCCAGGCTCAAAAAGGCGCAGGTCATCCTTTTCGCGCGACCGGGGGCGCGGCCGGGGCAGATCCAGCTCGTCGCGCGCGACGCGCAGATTGCGGCGACCCCGGCGACCCTCGCCACCGTCAAATCGGTCCTGGCCGACCTGGTGGCCAACGGCGCACCGCCCCGCATCACCGGCGTCGGCGATGCATTTCACGTTGCGGGCACGGTCGCGGGCGAGAGCGAGACGCAGATTTTCCTGCGGACGCAACAGGGTGATCCGGTGTCGCTGTCGATCCTGCGTCGTCCCGGCGAGCCGCCCCGCTGGGCGGTCGCGCTGGGCGAAATCGTCGACGAAGCGGCCAAAGTGCCGATGCGGGGCGGGCTGCTATGGTATCGCCTGACGTGCAGCCTGCCGCAGGAACTGCCCGCCCGCTCGGTTCGCACCCTGTCGGTGCAGGAGGCGGAAGCGGCGCGGGCCGACTATCGCTTCGTCATCCAGTCGCTGGGACCGTGCGACCGGACGCGCGCCGCCGGCTGACGGGGCGGCGTTCGGCGACGGCTTTTCCTTGGACTGGCGGCGATTGGCCGCTATCAGCGCCCGCGCAACCAGCCCCCGGCAACCAACCCACATGATAGGATGACAATGACCGATCTTCACCGCCATGCTCCGCTGCGCGTCGCGCTCGTCGGTCTGGGTACGGTGGGCGGTGGCGTGATTCGGCTGCTCAATACCAATGGCGACCTGATCGCCCGGCGTGCGGGATGCCCGATCCAGGTGACGGCGATTTCGGCGCGGGACCGCTCGAAGGATCGCGGCGTCGACTTGTCGCCCTATGAATGGGTCGACGACATGACGACGCTGGCGGGCCGCGACGATATCGACGTTGTGGTGGAACTGATCGGCGGTGCCGATGGCCCGGCGCTCACGCTGGCGCGCCAGTGTCTGACCGCGGGCAAGCCGTTCGTCACCGCCAACAAGGCGATGCTGGCGCATCACGGCCTGGCGCTGGCCGGCATCGCGGAAAAATCGGGGGTCGCGCTCAAATATGAAGCGGCGGTGGCGGGCGGCATACCCGTCATCAAGGGGATGCGCGAGGGCGCGGCCGCCAACGAGATTTCCCGCGTCTACGGCATCCTCAACGGCACCTGCAACTATATCCTGACGACGATGGAAAAGGAGGGGCGCGGCTTCGACGAAGTGCTCAGGGAAGCGCAGGAGCTGGGCTATGCGGAAGCCGACCCCAGCTTCGACATCGACGGCGTCGATGCGGCGCACAAGCTGACGATCCTGGCGTCGCTCGCTTTTGGCACCGAACTCGATTTCGCCCATGTGGCGACCACCGGCATCCGCCACGTCATCGCCGCCGACATTGCCGAAGCGGCGGCGCTCGGCTTTCGCATCCGGCTGGTCGGCATGGCGGAAAACGGACCCGACGGGCTGTTCCAGCGCGTGCATCCGATGCTGGTGCCGCTCGACCACCCGCTTGCCCATGTCGACGGATCGCTCAATGCCGTGGTGGCGGAGGGCAATTTCGTCGGCCGCCTCTTTTTCCAGGGGCGAGGCGCGGGCGAGGGGCCGACCGCATCGGCGGTCGTCGCCGATCTGATCGACGTCGCGCGCGACGAATATGGCGACGCCTTCGCCATGCCGACCGCCGCGCTCCAGCCGCAGCATCCCGCCGACGCTGGCAAGCGCATCGGCCGCTCCTATCTGCGCTTCAAGGTGCAGGATCGCCCCGGCGTGCTCGCCGAGATCGCCGCCGCGACCCGCGACGCCGGCGTTTCCATCGAAAGCATGATCCAGCGCGGCGCGAACCAGGACGATGGCGTGCTGGTGGCGATCGTCACGCATGCGGGCGAGGAACGCTGCGTCCATGCGACGCTCGACCGGCTGGCGGGGTCGGACAGCCTGCTCGATACGCCGATGGTCATGCATATCCTCGATTGATAGGGCCGATGACGAAGCCATAGGCCACGCCGGCATGGCATTCCGGGTCGCCGGCATTCGGCGACCTGGCCGACAGGCGCGAAAAGCCGGGCCACTCGCTCGACAACGAGATCGCGACTCCTTATCCCAACCGCAGCAACAGGATGGGATGGTCAAAGCTATGGTGCAGGCGAGTTCGATCCTTGATCGCTTTCTCGTGCTTGAAATGGTGCGCGTGACGGAGGCCGCGGCGATCGCCGCGTCCCGGCTTGTCGGCCGGGGCGACGAAAAGGCGGCCGATGCCGCTGCGGTCGAAGCGATGCGCCGCGCCTTCAACCGCATGTATATGGACGGCACCGTGGTGATCGGCGAGGGCGAGCGCGACGAAGCGCCCATGCTCTATATCGGCGAGAAAGTGGGCAAGGCGATCGGCACGGGGCCGCGCATAGACATCGCGCTCGATCCGCTGGAGGGCACCACCATCACGGCAAAGGCGGGGGCGAACGCGCTGTCCGTCCTCGCGATCTCGGAGGAAGGCGGCCTGCTCAACGCGCCCGATGTCTATATGGACAAGCTGGCGGTCGGCCCCGGCTATCCGCCCGACGTTATCGACCTTGAAAAATCGGTGCGCGACAATGTCGAAGCGGTGGCCGCGCACAAGGGGGTGGAGCCCGGCGACATCATGGTCTGCGTGCTTGATCGTCCGCGCCATGAAAAGCTGATCGCGCAGTTGCGGGCCATCGGCTGCGGCATCATGCTGATCGCCGATGGCGATGTCGCCGGCGTCATCGCCACCACCAATCCCGAAACCACCATAGACATGTATATGGGATCGGGCGGCGCGCCCGAAGGGGTGCTGGCCTGCGCCGCGCTGCGCTGCGTGGGCGGGCAGTTCAAGGGGCGGCTGCTGTTCCGCAACGAGGACGAGAAGCAGCGCGCGCGCAAATGGGGGATCACCGATCTCGATCGGGTCTATGACCTTAAGGAACTGGCGAAGGGCGACTGCATCTTTGCCGCGACGGGCGTGACCGACGGATCGCTGCTGGCCGGGGTGAAACGGCTGCCGGGCGGGCGGCTCACGACCCAGAGCGTGGTGATGCGCGCCAGCACCGGCACCGTGCGCTGGATAAAGGGCGAGCATCGCGCCGACCGCGTCGATAACTGATCGCCCCGGTCAGCGTTCGTCCCTGTCCTTGTCCGTCCGCACCACCTGCTGCACCTCCGGATAGGGCATGATCGTGCGTCCGTCGGGCGCGGCGGTGAAACTGGTCTGCGTCGGATAGGCGAATTCCAGGCCCTCGGCATTGAACCGCTTGAGGATGGCCAGGCCGACGTCGTGCCGGATCCGATAGATCGCATCCCAGTCCGGCAGATAGACGTCGAACTCGACCTCGAAATCCAGGCTGCTCGCGCCAAAGCCGATAAAGCCGCTGCGCACGAAAATCCCGCCCAGCCCCTCGATGATCTCCCTTAGAATATCGGGAATGCGCCCGGCGAGTTCGGGGTCGGTCTGGTAAATCACGCCAAAGGCGAACTTGATCCGGCGATGATCGAGCGTCTGGTAGCTGGTGATTTCCTTTTGCAGCAGGTTGGCGTTGGAAATGACCTTCTTCTCGCCGGTCACCGCGCGCAGCCGCGTGGACTTGAGTCCGATCTGCTCCACGGTGGCGGTGGTCGTGTCATAATTGATTGTCTCGCCCCGCCGGAACGGCTTGTCGAAGATGATCGAAAGCGCGGCGAACAGGTCCGAAAAAATGCCCTGCGCGGCCAGGCCGATGGCGATGCCGCCGACGCCCAGGCCCGCGACCAGCCCGGTGACGTTGACGCCCAGATTGTCGAGCACGACGATCAGCGCGATCGCGAACAGCGCCACCGTCACCAGCACCCGGATCAGCGACATCGCGTTGGCCAGCGTGTCGGCATGTCCATCGCCTGCGGTCTTGCGCTCGATAAGGCCCAGGACGATTTCGCGCGCCCAGATGGCGCACTGGAACACGGCGGCGATGGTGAACAGGAAGTTGATGGTCGTGCGGACCAGTTCGGGCGGCGCGGCATAGCCCGCCACCAGCCGCGCGGCGACCATCACCATGAAGAAATGGGTCGTCCTGGCGAACGCCCGGCCAAGCACATTGGTCAGGCCCAGCGTGTCGCCCGGCTTGCCCTTGATCCGCTTGCCAAAGCTGCGCAGCGCGGCGAGCGCGAGATAGATCAGGAAGCCCGCGCCGGCGGCGATCATGATCTGGGCCGCGTGCGCGCTGATCCAGGCCAGCGTTCCGTCCCACATCTGGTCGATATTCAGCGGCTTGTCGGTCAGGCCGACGATCTTCACGTCCTGCTTTTGCGCCATCTGCGTCATCTATCCTGTCTGTCAGGCCGCGAGCGATATCGGCTGCTGCGCGGCGATCTGGTCGAGGAACGCGATCAGCCCGCGTTCGGCGCGGGACAGATAGCGCGTCCGGCGCGGCAGGCGAAGCCCTTCGCGCCATTCATCCTGTCCATCCTGGCACAGCGCGATCAGCGCCGGGTGGATATAGCTCTTGCGACTGATCGCGGGCGTATTTCCCAGCGCCGCGGCGACCGGTTCGATCATGGCCTTCAACGATATATGCCCTTGCGCCAATATTTCGTAGGCAATGGCCGACGCGCCCCAGGTGCGGAAATGCTTGGCGGTAAAGCTGCCCCCCATCGCCTCGGCGATATAGGCGTTGACGTCGGACGAGGTGATCGGTCGCGCCTCGCCGGCTTCGTCCAGATATTGGAACAGATGCTGCCCCGGCAGATCCTGCACCGCACGCACGAAGCGCAGCAATCGCTTGTCGGTGACGGTCACGTCCTGGACCTTGCCCGACTTGGCGCGATAGCGCAGCCGCAGCGCCTTGCCGGTCAGGTCGTAATGCCGCCGCCGCAGCGTCGTCGCGCCAAAGCTCTTGTTGGCGGCGGCATATTGTTCGTTGCCGACCCGCACCTTGGCCAGGTCGAGCAGGCGCACGACCGCCGCCAGCGTGCGTTGCTTGTTCAGCCCGCGCGTCGACAGGTCCGCCTCGATCCGCGCGCGCAGCCTTGGCAGCGCCCGGCCGAAATCCGGGCAGCCGGCATATTTCTCCGCCTCGCGCGCCGCGCGGAAATCGGCATGATAGCGATATTGCTTGCGCCCCCGGTCGTCATAGCCGATCGCCTGGATATGACCCGCGCCATCCGGGCAGAACCAGCAGTCGCGATAGGCGGGCGGCATGGCGATGGCGTTCAGCCGGTCGATTTCGTCGCGGTCGACGATTCGCGCGCCATCGGCACGATAATAGGCCCAGCCATGTTTCAATGCCCGGCGGGTGATGCCTGGGCTGCTGTCGTCGGCGTGAACGATTATGACCATGGGGTGCGGCATGTCCTTACCGCCTTCAAAACCCGCCGCTCGCCACCCTGTTCCCCCGCGCCGGCATTTGCCGGGGCGATCAGCGCAGCCGCACCGGGCTGGCCGTCCCCGTCCGGCGATGGCGGGGCAGGGCGCGCCCCAGCCACGCCCGTCCCGGCTTTTCGATGCCTTCGTGCAGAATGACCGACGCGATGAACAGGATCAGCAGGAAGCCCGCCGCCGTCCCGGTGCCGACCGTGCCGGCATCGTCCACGCACAGTATCTTGAACCCGATCCACAGCATGAAATGCGCCAGATAGGTCGCATAGCTTATCTGCCCCAGATAGACGAACGGCCGCCAGTGCAGCGGATTGCGGGCAAAGCCCGACGCATGGGCGAGCGCCAGGATCAGGCAGGCGGCGCCAGCGGGAAAGGTCCAGATCTCGCTGCCCCGGCCGTTCGACCACAGACCCCAGAACAGGGCGACGCCCGAAAGCGACAGGATCATCGACAGCAGGTCGCTGTCCCGGCCCCGCAGCCAGAAAGCGCACAGCAGCGCGCCGCAGGAAAATTCGACGAGGCAACGGATCAGGCCAAAGCGCGGGATGTCCCCGCCCAAAGTCGTCTGCCCGCCTTCGAGCATCACAAGGAACAGGCAGGCCATCAGGATGATCATGCCCGCCAGCAGGTTGGGCCGACGCGCACGGCCGATCGGCGTCCACAGCACCAGCGCCGGGAACAGCAGATAGGCGGCGAATTCGGCGCTGATCGACCAGGCCGGGTGGTTCCACTGCAGTTCGGTCGTCAATCCCCAATTCTGCATCATCGCGACGTGCAGCGGCAATTCGCGCCAGGGATAGCCGCCCATGTCGCGCCCCGTCAGCCCCAGCGTCGCGGCGAACGCGATCGTTCCCGCCAGCATCACGGCGTAGAGCGGATAGATGCGCGCGAAGCGCCGGTAGAGGAAGTCGGGGATCGCACCTGCACCATGGCGCACCAGCGCGCCATGTGCCGACAGGTAGATGACGAAGCCCGACAGCAGGAAGAAGAAATCGACCGCCAGATAGCCCTTGTCCGCCGCCTGCATCGCCGGCACCGGCAGCCAGGGCAGCGACGCGCGCATATGATAGAGCACGACCAGCCAGGCGGCGAGGCCACGCGCGGACGTCAGGCTGCGCAATTCGCCCTTCATGCCGTCGCCCTTGCCAGCATCGGCGGCTGTGCCTGCGCCCTGCGCCGCCGCGCAAGATAGGTGTCGAGGCCGATGTGCAGCGACAGCAGCATGAAAACGAACGGCTGATAGGCGATGCCGATGAACAGCGCGCCCAGCAGATAGACAAGGTGCCCCTGTTGCAACGCCAGCGCCAGCGGCGCGATCCACGCGTTGGCCGGCGTCGTGTCGCGCGCATAACGCCGCCGGATCGCTTCGGTCCGCGCCAGCGAGATGAGGTGGATCAGGCTCCACAGGAAGAAGCCGAAATAGCCCTGTTCGCCCAGCATTTCGAAATAGGCGCTATGATAGGCGCGCCCCTTGTCGGTGACGATCCGCGCCTCGCTGCGCCCGAACTCGCTGATCGCCGCCGGCACCTTGTAGGTAAAGCTGTTGGCCAGATAATTGTCGAACCCGCCGCCGCCCGGATGCTGCTTCACATAGTCGAGCGTCCACATCCACACCGCCACGCGGGTCGACGCGCTTTCGTCGCCCTGGTGATTCTCGATCGTCGACATGCGGTCGGTAAAGCTGGCGGGCAGGAAGGGGATCGTCAGCAGCGCGGCGAACGCCAGCAGCGGGCCATAAAGGAACCGCTTCTTCGACCGCATCAGCACCAGCCCGCACAGCAGGACGATGCACACCAGCCCGGTGCGCGTCTCGGTGCCGATGGGGATCAGCAGGCACGCGCCGATCAGCGCCACCGCGAACAGGCGCACGCGCCAGTCGCCCGGCGGAAACACCGTGCCATGCCGCGCCAGCCACCAGATCAGCGGGATGATCGCGATGGCGATGGTCGATATCGTGCTGCCTTCATACATGCCGCTATTGTCGGTCACCATCAGGTTGAGCACGCCATAGCCGCCGCCCGCCAGCGCCGTCTTCATGCCGCCGTTGATGATGATCGTGCTCGCGCACAGCACCATGAACAGCGCCAGCGCCTCGATCCGCAGCTTGGTGCGCAACGTGAGCGGCAGGAAGATCGCGAAGACCATCGCCTTCCACACCCAGTCCCATTTGGTCAGCGCCTCGACCGGGAAGTCGGCGGTCATCGTCGTATAACCGCAATAGCCCAGCAGCATCAGCATAAGCCCCTGCCGGATCGAAAAGCGGCAATCCTTCTTGTCGTCGACCAGCAGCCATGCCCCCGCCGCCAGCAGGAAGGCGAGCGCCGAGATGGGAATGGAATTGAGCAGCACATAGGACAGCCGCTGGGGCGAAACGATGTCGATATAGGCATAGGCCGCGACCAGCAGGAACGGACGCTTGAACCCCATCAGGAAGAACAGGCCCAGAAAGGCGATGAAGAACAGGTCACGCATGGCGCGAATCGGCACTATTGGCGTTGGCGCGCATGTCAGCCCCGTCGCCGTCGCCCGGCGGATCGCGATCGAGGTCGGGCCGCCACGACAGCCGCCATGCGGCGAGCAGGATCACGCCGTGGCTCAGCAACAGTGTAAAGGCGTCGATCATCTGTGCTGGCCGGGTCCGTCCTGTGGGCGCGCGTGAATATGCCCTCCCTAACCGGACAGAGTTGACGGGCCGTTAAACCTTTTGCGGCAATAGGTTGGTCATGACTCGCATCCTGCACGTCCTTGACCACAGCTTGCCGCTGCACAGCGGCTATACCTTCCGCACCCGCGCCATATTGCGCGCGCAGATGGCCAGGGGCTGGCAGGTGCGCGGGCTGACCGGCCGCCGCCATGGCGGCGACGGGCCGGACGTGGAGCAGGTCGACGGCCTCACCTTTCACCGCACCCCCGGCCCGCCGTCCACCGGCAACGCGCTGTTGCGCGAATGGCGCGACATCGCCGCCCATGCCGACGCGATCGAACAATTGGTGGGCGAATGGCGGCCGGACATCATCCACGCCCATTCCCCGGTCCTCAACGCCATCGCCGCCCAGCGCGTCGCGCGCCGCCACGGCATTCCGATGCTCTATGAGATTCGCGCCTTCTGGGAAGATGCGGCGGTCGGCAACGGCACCGGCGCGGAAGGCAGCCCACGCTACTGGCTCACCCGCCAGCTCGAAACCCATGCCGTGCGCGCCGCCGATGCGGTCGCCGTGATCTGCGACGGACTGCGCGCCGACCTGGTCGCGCGCGGAGTGGACGCGGCCAAGATCATCGTGTCGCCCAACGGCGTCGACATGGAACAGTTCGGCGTGCCCGCGCCGCGCGACCCGGCGCTCACGGCAAAGCTGGGGCTGGAGGGGGCCGACGTCGTCGGCTTCATCGGCAGCTTCTACGATTATGAAGGGCTGGACGACCTGATCGCCGCCATGCCGCGACTCGTGCGCGCCCGGCCCAGCGCCAGGCTGCTGCTGGTCGGCGGCGGCCCATGCGAGGACGCATTGCGCGCGCAGGCGACCGCATCGCCCTTTGCCGACCATATCGTCTTCGTCGGCCGCGTGCCGCACGATCAGGTCGAACATTATTATGCCCAGGTCGACATCCTGGCCTACCCGCGCAAGGCGATGCGCCTGACCGATCTGGTGACGCCGCTCAAGCCGCTCGAAGCGATGGCGCAGGGCCGGCTGGTCGCCGCGTCCAGCGTCGGCGGCCATCGCGAACTGATCGAGGACGGCGTCACCGGCACGCTGTTCGCGCCGGACGATCCCGCCGCGCTCGCCGCCGCGCTCGCCGGCCTGTTCGCCGATCGCGCGACCTGGGACGAACGCCGGGCGATCGCGCGCGCTTTTGTCGAGGACCAGCGCAACTGGTCCGCCAACATCCTGCGCTACGAGCCGGTGTACCAGCGGCTGCTGGGCGCGTCCGGCCCGGCACGGGCGGCGGCATAGCGGCGTCCTCATGCGAACGAAGGGCAAAATACGCAACAGGGATGCCGCGCTGGCCGCGCTGGCGGGGGCCGGCGCTGCACTTGCGATAATATGGACGCCGGTGGGGGTGATCGAAACGCTGGTCGCGTCGACCGGCCTTTCCGAAGCGATCCCCGCCGCCGCGCCGCCGCTGGGCCTCAACGCCCGGCTGCTGATTGCCGCCTTCGCCGCGTTGATGGCGGTCGGGCTGGTTTGGTCGATGGGTATGAAAAGCGGACGCAAGCATGCGCCAGCCAAGGGAGACAGAAAAATGGGTTTCGCACTATCCAAGCTGACCGCGTTCGCGCGCGGCCGGTCCAGAGGCATGTCGGCGGACAGCCGCCCCGCGCTGCGCCGCGCAGACGCGCATCCCGATGCGCCGGCGCGCGCGCCGATATTCGCCAATCGCGATTTCGACGGACTCGACATCTTCAATCGCGTCGCCGGTCGCGCCCGCGCCGAAGGCCAGCCCGCCGTCGCGATGCCCAGCGTGCCCGAAACGCCGTCGCCGTCGATATCGGCCGAACCCGAACGGCTCCAGCCCGAGCCGCGCTTTGGTCCTGCCCCGGCGCCCGCGCCGACCGGTCATCTGTCGCTGACCCAGCTGACCGAACGGCTCGAACGGGGTCTGGCCCAGCGCGTCGCGGCTGCACCCGCGCCGACCGACCGGGGCGTGATCGCCGACATGCCGGTGGCGGCCGCCGTGCCGGTGCGCGACGCGGTGGAGCCGGATACCGACGAAGCGCTGCGCGCCGCGCTCGGCACGTTGCGCACCATGGCTGCCCGCACGCGCTGACCGCCCGCTACCATTCCTCGATCGTCAGCGCCGACAGCTCGACCTCGGTTCCGCCGTCCGACGCGCGGACCGCGTCGATCGTGATGTCGGCGACGAAATGGCCATGCAGCGCCCATTCGGCCTCGCCTATGCCGTCGATCAGAGCGCGCTGCCGCGCGTCGGCGTCCGCGCCGTCGATATGCAGCGTGATGACGTGCCGCCGCCCCTGGAACAGGGCGCTGCACCAGGGCCTGCTCGCCTTGCGCAACAGCGCGCACGGATCGCCTGCCCGCGCCATGATCTGGCGCAGCAATTGGGGCAGGGGATCGCGCCGCCTTTTTCCTATGGCTCCATAGTCGACCAGATTGGGCTGGCTGAAAACATGATCCATGCTTGTCATCGGCACGCGCTCCTGCGATATGTGTTCATGAAATGTTCTACTCGTCTCCTCATGCGTTCGCCCGGCTCGCGGCCTTGTCGCAGGTCGAACACGAGCCGTGGGTCACGCACGCAATCGCGTCCAAATCGCGTGGCGGCGATGTCATGTTCGCGAAGAAAGGCCTCGATCGTGCGCAATAACATCTTTTGGTAACTCCCGTTGTCCAGCATCAACTCGCCCCCTGCGAATCGATAGGGTTATTCCTATCTCTAGGCCAATTTCCTACTTGTCTAGGAAAATTCCTATCATTATGGACAGGATATGGATGAATCTCACAACGCCCGTATGGTGCTCGACCGGCTGATCGCGGAACGGGGCGAAAATTATGCGGATCTGTCGCGCCTGATCGGCCGCAACCCCGCTTATATTCAACAGTTCATCAAGCGCGGGACGCCGCGCAAGCTGGACGAGGAAGACCGGCGCGTGCTTGCCCGCTATTTCGGCGTCGCCGACCATCTGCTCGGCGGCACGACGGCGCCTGCCGCGCCGCCGCTCCGCACCCGCGCGATGCCCGCCATCGTCGCCGTGCCGCGCCTGTCGCTCGGCGCGTCGGCGGGCGTCGGCACGCTCGACGATGACGAGCGCGCCGCCGGCGTCATGGCCTTCGACGCGCACTGGCTGCGCCATCTGGGCGTGCGGCCGCAGCGCGTGGCGATCATCCGCGTTGACGGCGAATCGATGGCTCCGACGCTCAGCGACGGCGACGACATCATGGTCGACCATGATGATGATGCGACGCGGCTGCGCGATGGCGTTTATGTGCTGCGGCTCGATGGCGTGCTGATGGTCAAGCGCATCGCGATCGGTCCGTTGCGCGGCCATTTCAGCGTTATCAGCGACAATGCCCATTATCCCGACTGGACCGATATCGATCCCGCCCTGGTCGACATCGTCGGTCGGGTCGTATGGACCGGGCGACGACTGGTTTAGGCACGCGTCTGTCCCTATTTTGGCGGACCAGGGCAGGAGACAGGCATGTGAACGACAATGGCGCGGTGATCGCCAGGGCACTGGAATGGCGCGGCAGCCCCATGGCGCTGGCGACGGTCATATCCACATGGGGATCGGCCCCGCGACCGCGCGGCAGCCACATGCTGATCCACGCCGATGGCCGGTTCGAAGGCAGCGTGTCGGGCGGCTGCGTCGAAACCGACATATTTCAGCGCGCGGGCGAAGTGATCGCCGGGCGGGCGGGCCACGTCGCCACCTATGGCGTGGCCGATGGCGACGCCTGGGCCGTCGGCCTGCCGTGCGGGGGCGAGATCGCGGTGCTGATCCAGCCGGTCTCGGACGCCGGGTTCACGCCTGCCCTGTTCGGCCGGATCGCGGCGGCGTCGGCGCGCGGGCAGGGGATCGCCCTATCGACAGACCTCGCCACGGCCATCACCCGCGAAGGCGCGATAGAGGGCCGGTTCGTCAACCGCTACGATCCGCCCCGCCGCCTGCTGATCGTCGGCGCGGTCCAGATCGCCCAGTCGCTCGGCCCCCTGGCGCGCGCGATCGGCGTGACCCCGGTCGTGATCGACCCGCGCGGCCGTTTCCTGACCGCCGAACGCTTCCCCGGCGTGGAACTGGACGACCGCTGGCCCGATGACGCCATCGCCGCGCGCCATCCCGGCGCATCGACGGCGGTGGTGACATTGAGTCACGACATCAAGATCGACGACCCGGCCCTCGCCGCGGCGATCCGCGCGCCGACCGGCTACATCGCCGCGCTCGGCTCGCGCCGCAGCCACGCCGCGCGGCTGGAACGGCTGGGCGCGATGGGGTTCGGTGCGGACGATCTGGCGCGGATCGACGGCCCGGCCGGGCTGGACATCGGCGCCGTCGGCGCGGCGGAAATCGCGCTGTCGATCGCGGCGGGGATGGTGGCGGGGTTCAATGCCAAAGGCTGATCAACAGCAGCGCCCGCCATTCTTTCCGCCATAGCGCGCTTCCTGCCGGTCGCGGAAAAAGGCGATCCGGTCCATCGCGGGTTCGCCCGCATGGTGCAGCGCCATGTGCCGCAAATAGGCGTCATAATCGGGCATGCCCACCATCAGCCGCGCGGTGCGGCGCAGCGTGTCGAGCAGGCCGATCATGCCGCCGCTGCCCGCAAATCGGGAATTTCCCGCGTCGTCGACGCCCCGATCCGCCGCGCCGCTAGGACACTGCGGACGGCGAAGGCCAGCACCGCCAGCACCACGATCAGGAACAGCGCCACCAATCCCGCGTCGATATAATCATTGACGATGATCTGCCGCATCTGCGCCATCGATATGGCCGGGGCCAGAACCTCGCCCCGCGCTGCCGCCGCGCCGAACTTTGCCGCATGCGACAGGAAGCCGACCTTGGGGTCATCGGAAAACAGCTTGAGCCACCCCGCCGACAGCGTGCAGACCAGCAGCCAGCCCGTCGGCAGCATCGTCACCCAGGCATAGCGGTCCTGCTTCATGCGGAACAGCACCACGGTTGCCAGCATCAGCGCCACGGCGGCCAGCATCTGGTTCGAAATGCCGAACACGGGCCACAGCGTATTGACCCCGCCCAGCGGGTCGGTGACGCCCTGATGGAGGAAGAAGCCCCAGGCAGCGACGGTCAGCGCGGTGGCGACGATGCCCGGCGCCATCCCCTGATTATTCTTGAAGCGCGGCGCGGCGAGGCCGATCAGGTCCTGAAGCATGAAGCGCCCGGCGCGCGTGCCCGCATCGACCGCCGTCAGGATGAACAGCGCCTCGAAGAGAATCGCGAAATGATACCAGAATGCCTTCATCGCCGGGCCGCCGACGACATGGCTGAAAATCTCCGCCATCGCCACCGCCAGCGTCGGCGCGCCGCCCGTCCGGCTGATGATGCTGTGTTCGCCGACATCCTTCGCCGTGTGGGTGATGAGGTCGGCGGAGATCGGAAAGCCCATCGCCGTGACCGCCGCCGATGCGCTTGCCGCATCGGTGCCGATGATCGCGCCGGGGCTGTTCATGGTGAAATAGATGCCGGGGTCCAGGATCGACGCTCCCACCAGCGCCATGATCGCGACGAACGCTTCCATCAGCATCGCGCCATAGCCGATGATCGGCGCATGGGCTTCGCTGGCGATCAGCTTGGGCGTGGTGCCGCTGGAAATCAGCGCATGGAATCCCGACACCGCGCCGCAGGCGATGGTGATGAACAGGAAGGGGAACAGGCCGCCCGACCAGACCGGCCCGCCGCCGTCCGCGAACTGGGTCAGCGCCGGCATTTTGAGCGGCGGCGCCATGATGACGATGCCGACCGCCAGCGCCGCGATTGCGCCAATCTTGAGGAAGGTGGACAGATAATCGCGCGGCGCGAGCAACAGCCATACCGGCAGCACCGAAGCGACCGCGCCATAGCCGATCAGTATCCAGCACAGGGTCAGCGGCGTGAAGGTGAAGATCGGCCCCCAATAGGGCGACTGGGCAATGGCCTGGCCATAGACGATCGCCGCCAGCAGGCCGATGAGGCCCAGCAGCGACACTTCACCGATCCGCCCCGGCCTGATCCAGCGGGTATAGACGCCCATCGCCATCGCCAGCGGCACGGTGGCGGCGACGGTGAACATCCCCCACGGGCTTTCGGCCAGCGCCTTGACCACGATCAGCGCCAGCACCGCCAGGATGATGACCATGATCATGAACGCCCCGAACAGCGCGATCGTGCCCGCGACCTGCCCCATTTCCATGCGGATCAGCTCGCCCAGCGACTTGCCGTCGCGGCGCATGGAAATGAACAGGATCATGAAATCCTGCACCGCGCCCGCCAGCACGACGCCGACGATGATCCACAGCGTTCCGGGCAGATAGCCCATCTGCGCCGCCAATACGGGTCCCACCAGCGGCCCCGCGCCCGCGATCGCCGCGAAATGATGGCCAAACAGCACCGCGCGTTCGGTCGGCACATAGTCGAGACCGTCGCCCCGCCGCACCGCAGGCGTCGGTCGCGCCGGGTCCAGCCGCATCACCGTGCGGGCGATGAAGCGCGCATAATAGCGATAGGCGACCAGGAAACAGCTGACCGCCGCGACCACGATCCACAGCGCGTTGACCGCCTCGCCGCGCGAAACCGCCACCACCGCCAGCGCCACCGCGCCCAGTATCGCGGTCATGATCCAGGGCAGGTGCCGGGTCATGTCAGTTCGACACCAGCTGGCTGTCGGCGATCAGCGTCTCGACCACCGAAGGATCGGCCAGCGTCGATATGTCGCCCAGCGATGACGTGTCGCCCTCGGCGATCTTGCGCAGGATGCGGCGCATGATCTTGCCCGACCGCGTCTTGGGCAAGGCGGGGGCGAACTGGATCGCGTCGGGGCTGGCGATCGGGCCGATCTCGCGCCGCACCCAGGCGACCAGTTCCTTGCGCAGCGCGTCGTCGCCGTCCTCGCCAGCATTGAGCGTGACATAGGCATAGATTCCCTGTCCCTTGATCGCGTGCGGAAAGCCGACCACCGCCGCCTCGGCGACCTTGGCATGGGCGACCAGCGCGCTTTCGACCTCGGCGGTGCCCATCCGGTGGCCGGACACGTTGATGACGTCGTCCACCCGCCCGGTGATCCAGTAATAGCCGTCGGCGTCGCGGCGGCATCCGTCGCCGGTGAAATAGCGCCCCGGATAGGTGGAAAAATAGGTCTGGAAGAAGCGCGCATGATCGCCATAGACCGTCCGCATCTGCCCCGGCCAGCTTCTGGCGATACACAGATTGCCCTCGGTTGCGCCTTCCAGCACGGCGCCCCCGGCATCGACCAGCAACGGTTCGACCCCGAAAAAGGGCAACGTCGCCGATCCCGGTTTCTGGTCGGTCGTCGCCGCCAGCGGCGCGATCAATATGCCGCCGGTTTCGGTCTGCCACCATGTATCGACGACCGGGCATCGCCCTTCGCCCACGACCCGGTGATACCATTCCCATGCTTCGGGATTGATCGGTTCGCCGACGCTGCCCAATATGCGGATCGACCGGCGCGACGTGCGCGTGACATAGTCGTCGCCCTCGCGCATCAGCGCGCGCAGCGCGGTCGGCGCGGTGTAGAAGATATTGACCTTCCACTTGTCGCACACCTGCCAGAACCGGCTGTGGTCGGGATGGTTGGGCACGCCTTCGAACATCAATGTCGTACCGCCATTGGCGAGCGGGCCGTAAACGACATAGCTGTGCCCGGTGACCCAGCCGACATCGGCGGTGCACCAGAAAACCTCGCCCGGCCGGTAATCGAAGACGATATCGAACGTCATCGCCGCCCACAACAGATAGCCGCCGGTGCTATGCAGCACCCCCTTGGGCGTGCCGGTGGACCCGGATGTGTAGAGGATGAACAGCGGGTCTTCGGCCCCCATCGGTTCGGGCGGGCAATCGGTCGCCGCCGCGTCGCGCGCCGGGCCATAGGGGATGTCGCGGCCCGGCGTCATCGCCACCTTGGTCCCGGTGCGCGCGATCACGATCACCGTCTCGACCGACGTGCATTGCACCAGCGCCGCATCGACATTGGCCTTGAGCGGCACCCTCTTGCCGCCGCGCAACCCTTCGTCGGCGGTCACCACCAACCGCGAATCGCAATCCCTGATGCGGCTGGCCAGGCTGTCGGGCGAAAAGCCGCCGAACACGATGCTGTGGATCGCGCCGATCCGCGCGCAGGCCAGCATTGCAAAGGCGGCCTCCGGGATCATCGGCAGGTACAGCGTCACCCGGTCGCCCCGCGCCACGCCCTGCTCCTTGAGGACATTGGCGAAGCGGCACACTTCCTCATGCAGCTGGCGATAGCTGATGACCCGGCTGTCGGCGGGATCGTCGCCTTCCCAGATGATCGCGGGCTGGTCGGGCCGCTCGCCCAGGTGCCGGTCGATGCAGTTTGCCGACAGGTTGATCACCCCGTCGGCAAACCATCTGACGCCGAAATCGGCCTCGTCGAAGCTGCTTTCGTCCGCCCGCGTCGGCGGCGTCGTCCATTCCAGCCGCGCCCGCGCCTGCTCCAGCCAGAAGGCATCCGGGTCGGCCTTCACCCGCGCGCGCATCGCTGCCACCATCGCGTCGGGATAGCGGGCCTGCGCGCGCAGGTCGGCGGGCACGGGGTAGAGCAGGGGGGTGTCGCTCATACAGGCTTCTCCATATCGTCGCCCGCAAAGCCGGGCGGATTTTGCTCCGATCTTGCACATCCTCACCGGCACGCCAACCCCGCAAAAGACCGTTGCAAGGCACGGATCGCTCGCTTATAGGGCTGTCTCCCTCGGGGGCCTTAGCTCAGCTGGGAGAGCGCGTCGTTCGCAATGACGAGGTCAGCGGTTCGATCCCGCTAGGCTCCACCAGGGACTTTACATGCTGGCGCGCGGTGCGCCACAGCAGCCGTCATGATCGATTCGAAACCAGACCGGCGGGCGGCGACGGTCGTGCTGCTGCGCGATCGGCCTGCGGCCCATCCCGAACTGCTGATGGTCCAGCGCGCTCACAGCATGGCCTTTGCCGCTGGCGCACTGGTGTTTCCCGGCGGTGCGCTGGACCCCGCCGACTTCGCCATCGCCCAGGGGCTGGGTCCGGCGCTCGCGCTCGACGAGCGTGCCTCGCGGGTCGCGGCCATTCGCGAAACGCTGGAGGAAAGCGGCATCGGCCTCGGCCTGCCGCAAGGTTTTCCCGCTCCCGCGCTGGCCGCCATGCGCGCGGCCCTGCATGACGGCGCGCCTTTCGCTGATCTGCTGGCGGACCATGGCGTCACCCTCGACATTCACTGCCTCACGCCTTTCGCGCGCTGGCATCCCGCCCGTGTCGATCATGTCCGCCGCGTGTTCGACACCCGCTTCTATCTGGCGCGCGCGCCGCGCGGGCAGGAAGCGACCGCCGACGCGACCGAAAATATCCGGCTGTTCTGGGCCGATGCGGCGGCGGTGATCGCGGCGTGCGACGCTGGCGATGGCCTCATCATCTTCCCCACCCGCCGCAATCTGGAACGGCTTGCCCAGTTCGCCGATTGCGCCGCCGCCATCGCCCACGCCATGGCGACGCCGGTTGAAACGGTCACGCCCTGGCTGGAGGATCGCGATGGCGTTCCCCATCTGTGCATCCCCACGCATCTGGGATATCCGATCACTTCGGAACCCTTTGCCAACGTGCCCCGTAACTAGGGGGCATGCGCCGACTACATCTGATCATCCGCCGCCTCCTGTGGATCGCCGCGCTGGCCGCACTGGCGCTGGCGGGCTTCGCCTTCCTTCGCCAGCGGCCGCAGGACCTGCCCTGGACCGATCTCGACCTGTCGCAACCTGTGGGCTTGTTCACCGGGCGAAAGCTCGCCGCGCTCACCCGTTCGCCCGCGCTCTGCCGCTCGCTGCTCGATCGCGCCGGCATAGCCTATGGCGCGATGGCGCCTGGCGGGACAGGGCAATGCGCCTATGCCGATGCCGTCCGCCTGAAGCCCCAAACAGGCGCCATCGCCCTGGCGCCCCCCGCCGTCGCGCCATCCTGCCCGGTCGCCGCCGCGCTGCGGCTGTGGGAATGGCATGTCGTCCAGCCCGCCGCACAGGCCCGTTTCGGCCAGCCGGTCCGCGCCATCCGCCATTTTGGCAGCTACAGCTGCCGCCGACTCTATGGTCGAAGCGAAGGCGATTTCAGCGAACATGCCACCGCCGATGCGATCGACATCGCCGGCTTCACCCTCGCCGATGGCCGGCGCATCACCGTGGTCGGCGGCTGGCAGGGGCAGGGGAAGGACGCCGCTTTCCTGCGCCAGGTTCGCGACGGCGCCTGCGACCTGTTCGCCACCGTGCTGTCGCCCGACTATAACGCCGCCCATCGCGACCATCTCCACCTCGACCAGGCCGAACGCGGCGCGACCGGGCGGCGCGCCTGCCGCTGATCTTGCCACCGCGCGCGCTTGTCGGCATGGACCGGGGCATGACCCTCCACCGTCCCTCCGCCGCCGCGCCGCGCCCGCTTGCCTTGTCGCGCTGGCTGCTCGCCGTTGCCGCTCTGGTCTTCATCATGGTCGTGGTCGGCGGCATCACCCGGCTGACCGAATCGGGCCTGTCGATCACTCAGTGGAAGCCGATCACCGGGGCGATCCCGCCGCTCACCCACGCGCAATGGATGGATGCCTTCCGCCTCTACCAGCAGATTCCCGAATATCGCGAAATCAACCGGGGCATGAGCCTGTCGGACTTCCAGTTCATCTTCTTCTGGGAATGGCTGCATCGGCTGCTTGGCCGGCTGATCGGCCTCGCCTTCGCGCTGCCGTTCGCCTGGTTCGCATGCACGCGCGCCATTCCGGCGGGCTATGGCCCCCGCCTCGTCGCCCTGCTGGCACTCGGCGGCTTTCAGGGCGCGATCGGCTGGTGGATGGTCACGTCCGGCCTGTCGGTCCGCACCGATGTCAGCCATTATCGCCTCGCCGTCCATCTCCTCACCGCGCTGTTCATCATCGGCGGGCTGGTGTGGACCGCGCTCGATCTGATCGCGCTCGACCACAGCCGCGCCGCGCCCGCGCGCCTCGTTCCCCTGTCGCTGGCGGCGCTTGCCATCCTGTTCGTGCAACTGCTGTTCGGCGCGTTCACCGCCGGGCTCAATGCCGGCTATGTCTCCAGCACATGGCCGCTGATGAACGACCATGTCGTTCCCGAAGGGATAGGCTGGCTGGGATCGCTTTGGGCCACCGTGTCGAACGATCCCTATCTCGTCCATTTCATTCATCGCTGGTGGGCATGGGTTGCCGCCGCCGCCCTGATCCTGCTCGCCCGCCGGGCAAGGGCGCGGGGGCAGCGCGCCGCGTCGATCGCGATCAACGCGGCGCTCGGCACCCAGATCGTTCTTGGCATCGCCACCGTGATCAGCGGCATCGCCCTGCCGCTCGCGGTGCTGCACCAGGCGGTCGGCGCGCTGCTGGTCGCCGCTGCGGCCTGGGGCGCGCACGGGGTCGGGGCCAGGTCCGCGCGATAAGGCGGCTTCGGCGCGGTTCAGCCGATCCAGTCGCGCAAGCCTCGCCAGGCCGCCCGCTTGGCGTCGCGCGAGATCGAGGCATAGGCGCCGCTGGACGAAGGCAGGTCGACCAGCGCGATCCCGGCGGTCGCGGCCAGCTGGCGGCGACCGTGCAGCGCGGCGGTCCTGCCGTTGAAGCCGACGGCCCGAAGCGCGGGGAGGGTCGCGACAAAAGCGTTCAGATCGCGCAATTGCGCGCTTCGGATCGCGCTGTCGAGGCTGCCCGTCCGCTCGGCCTGCTCGATCACGTCCCACAGGCCGACCCCGCGCGCCTTCAGCCGCTTCAGGCGCAGCGCATAGGGCTGCGCGCGCAGATCCTCGTCCAGCACGTCGCCCATCAACGCCCAGAAGGCATTGCCGCGATGGGCGTAATATTCGCCCTGCCTGATCGATGCGTCGCCGGGCAGGCTGCCCAGGATCAGCAAACGGGTGTCGGCGTCGACGCTGGGCGGGAAAGCGGACTTGGGCGGCAATGGGCGATCAGACGTTGAACCGGAACAGCATGATGTCGCCATCCTGCGTCACATATTCCTTGCCCTCGGCGCGCCACTTGCCATGCTCCCTGGCCCCGGCCTCGCCATTGAACTGGACATAATCGGCATAGGCCATGGTTTCGGCGCGGATGAAGCCCTTTTCGAAATCGGTATGGATCGCGCCCGCGGCCTGCGGCGCCTTCGATCCCTTGTGCACGGTCCAGGCGCGCGCTTCCTTTGGCCCCACGGTAAAGAAGGTGATGAGGCCCAGCAGTTCGTACCCCGCGCGAATGATGCGGGCCAATCCCGCTTCGGTCAGCCCCAGCGCTTCGAGATATTCGCCGCGCTCCTCGACCGGCATGGTCACCAGTTCCGCCTCGATCGCGGCGGACACGATCACCGCTTTGGCGCCTTCGGCCGCCGCCTTCTCGAACACGCGGGCGCTGAACGCATTGCCTTCCGATGCGGCCTCTTCCTCGACGTTGCAGACATAGAGGACGGGCTTGGCGGTCAGCAGTTGCGCCTGGGCGAACAGCCGCTGTTCCTCATCGTCGCGCGGCTGCGTCAGGCGGGCGGGCTTGCCCTCGCGCAGCAGGTCGAGCGCCTGCCCCAGGACGGCGGCGGCCGCCTTCGATTCCTTGTCGCCCTGCGCGCCTTTTTTCAACAGGTTGGGCACGCGCTTTTCCAGGCTTTCGAGGTCGGCCAGCATCAGTTCGGTTTCCACCGTCTCGGCGTCCGCGATCGGATCGACCTTGCCCTCGACATGGGTGATGTCGTCATCCTCGAAGCATCGCAGCACATGGACGATGGCGTCCACCTCGCGGATATTGGCCAGGAACTGGTTGCCCAGGCCCTCGCCCCTGGACGCGCCGCGGACCAGCCCGGCAATGTCGACGAAGGCCAGTTGCGTCTCGATGATCTTGGCCGACCCGCCGATCCTGGCGATCGTGTCCAGCCGCGGATCGGGCACCGCGACCTGCCCGACATTGGGTTCGATCGTGCAAAAGGGATAGTTCGCCGCCTGCGCCGCCTGCGTCTCGGTCAACGCATTGAACAGGGTGGACTTGCCCACATTGGGAAGCCCGACGATACCGCAACGAAAACCCATCTGTCTGCCTTTGACATGCGAAAAATATGGCGGGCCGATACAGGCTTATCGCGGCGAATGAAAGGGCGGGCGAATGGCGCACTGTCCTACAGTGCGGTGGGATGCTATCCTCACTGGCCATAGACCGTCCCGCCGATTGCTTATTGTAATATAATGTCCCGTCCGGGGTATAAAAAACCCGATCGAGCGTGAAAAGTGCGAAGTTAAGCGCCATCCCGCCCTGATGGTGAAGCGGCGCTCGACGGCTCCCGATCGGGCCTGACGAATAATGTTGCAGCCTTGCGCCTTCCCGCCTATATCGCCCCTGCTTCCTTACATCGTCAAACATGTCAGGGTCGCGGGTTCCAAGCCCGCGGCGGCAACAGCCTGTCTTGATATCTGGAGTTTGCATGGCGGAAATCGCCGACCTTAAAGCGCTGATCGAGCCGGAGGTGGAAGCCCTGGGCTTCGATCTCGTGCGCGTGAAGCTGTTCGGGTCGGGCGACGAGCGCACCTTGCAGATCATGGCCGAACGGCCCGACACCAAACAGCTGGTGATCGAGGATTGCGCCGCCATCTCGCGCCGCCTGTCGGACCTTCTGGACGAGGTCGATCCGATCGAGGAGGCCTATCGGCTGGAAGTCAGTTCGCCGGGCATAGATCGCCCGCTGACCCGGCTCCACGACTTTTCCGACTGGGCGGGCTTCGATGCGCGGATCACCGTGCTGGAAGCGATCGACGGGCGCAAGACGTTCAAGGGCCGGCTGATGCGGCTGGAGGGCGAGGATATAGTCTTTCAGGACGCCAAGGTCGGCGACCTGACGATTGCCTTCGCCAATGTCGAGGGCGCCAAGCTGGTGCTGACCGACGCACTTATTTCTGCTACCATGCCGCTGTCTTCCGAAGGCGCGGACGAAATCGAAACCGAAGGATAAGGGTTCTAGCATGGCCAACGCCATTTCCGCCAACCGGGCCGAACTGATCGCCATCGCCAATTCGGTGGCGTCGGAAAAGATGATCGACAAGGCGATCGTCATCGAGGCGATGGAAGATGCGATCCAGCGCGCAGCCCGCGCCCGCTACGGCGCCGAAAACGACATCCGCGCCAAGCTCGATCCCGACACCGGCGATCTGCGCCTGTGGCGCGTCGTCGAAGTGGTGGAAACGGTCGAGGACTATTTCAAGCAGGTCGATCTCAAGGCAGGGCAGAAGCTCAAGAAGGACGCCGTCGTCGGTGACTTCATCGTCGATCCGCTGCCCGCGATCGACCTGGGCCGCATCGACGCGCAGTCGGCCAAGCAGGTGATCTTCCAGAAGGTTCGCGATGCCGAGCGCGAGCGCCAGTTCGAGGAATTCAAGGATCGCGTCGGCGAAATCATCACCGGCGTCGTCAAGTCGGTCGAATTCGGCCATGTCGTCGTCAATCTGGGCAGGGCCGAAGGCGTCATCCGCCGCGACCAGCAGATCCCGCGCGAAGTCGTCCGCGTCGGCGACCGCATCCGGTCGGTGATCCTGAACGTGCGCCGCGAAAATCGCGGGCCGCAGATTTTTCTCAGCCGCGCGCATCCCGACTTCATGAAGAAGCTGTTCGCGCAGGAAGTCCCCGAAATCTATGATGGCGTCATCACCATCATGGCCGCCGCCCGCGATCCGGGCAGCCGCGCCAAGATCGGCGTCATCAGCCGCGACAGCAGCATCGATCCGGTCGGCGCGTGCGTCGGCATGAAGGGCAGCCGCGTGCAGGCGGTCGTGCAGGAAATGCAGGGCGAGAAGATCGACATCATTCCCTGGTCGGAGGATACGGCCACCTTCGTCGTCAACGCGCTTCAGCCCGCGCAGGTCGCCCGCGTCGTCATCGACGAGGAAGAAGAGCGGATCGAGGTGGTCGTCCCCGACGACCAGCTGAGCCTCGCCATCGGCCGTCGCGGGCAGAATGTCCGTCTCGCCAGCCAGTTGACCGGCAAGGCGATCGACATCATGACCGAAGCGGATGCGAGCGAGAAGCGCCAGAAGGAATTCGTCCAGCGCTCCGAAATGTTCCAGAACGAACTGGACGTGGACGAGACGCTGTCGCAACTGCTCGTTGCCGAAGGCTTCGGCGAGCTGGAAGAGGTCGCCTATGTCAGCATCGACGAGCTGGCCTCGATCGAGGGCTTCGACGATGATCTGGCCGCCGAGTTGCAGAACCGCGCGCAGGAAGCGCTCGAACGCCGCGAAGTTGCGGCGCGCGAAGAGCGTCGGAGCATGGGCGTCGAAGACGCGCTGGCCGAACTGCCGCATCTGACCGAAGCGATGCTGGTGACGCTTGGCAAGGCGGGTATCAAGACGCTCGACGATCTGGCTGACCTTGCAACCGATGAACTGGTGCAGAAGAAGCGCGTCGATCCCCGCCGCCGCAAAACCGACGCGACCGAGGACAAGGGCGGGGTCCTTGCCGCCTTCAGCCTGTCCGAAGAGCAGGGCAACGAGATCATCATGGCCGCGCGCGCCCACTGGTTCGAAGACGAGGAAGCCTGAGCCTCATGCCCTTCGTCGACATCCGCCTCGCCGGCAGCGCCACCCGCGAACAGAAAGCCGCGCTGGTTGCTGACATAACCCGGTCGCTCGTGCAGCGGCTGGGCAAGCCGGCGGCTGCGGTGCAGGTCAACATCATCGAGTTGTCGACGGAAAACTACGGCGCGGGCGGCCTGCTGGTCGCCGATCGGGCCGGCGCGTCCACTCTTCCTCCAAGGGAGGACGCCAATGCTGCGGTCACTCCCATATGAGGCGATAGGCGCTACCGACAGCGTTGGCGCTATCGTCACTTCCGTTTCAGCGGAGGGTGACGCTTGACCGAACGCAAATGCATCCTGAGCGGCGATCGGGCCGACCCCGAGGGGTTGATCCGCCTGGCGGTCGGTCCTGATGGCGATGTGATGCCCGATGTGCGCGCCAAGGCGCCCGGGCGCGGCGCGTGGATCGGTGTGTCGCGCGACGTGCTGGAAAAGGCCCTTGGCAACGGCAAGTTCAAGGGCGGACTGGCGCGATCGTTCAAGACGGGCGAGCTAAAGGTGCCAGACGATCTGGCCGCGCGGATCGAAGCGGCATTGCGCCAGGATCTGCTCAGCCGGCTGGGACTCGAGGCGCGGGCCTCGATGCTGCTGACGGGTTCTGAAAAGATCGACGTCGCCTGCCGCAAGGGACAGGTGAAGCTGCTGCTCCATGCGGCGGATGCCGCGTTAGACGGCAACCGCAAGCTGGACCAGGCATTGCGTGTGGGGCAGGAGGCTGAAGGGTCCGATCTCGCCGGCATCGTCTTGCCTGTGGACCGCAACGCCCTATCTATGGCAATGGGGCGCGACAATGTCGTCCATATTGCGGTGACCGACTCGCGGGCAGCTTCGCGCCTGCGTGCGGCGCTGGGCCGCTTGGAAAGCTATCTGGGTTGCGCTACCGATGCGCCTGTGCCGGCGGAGCAGGACTCCGCCTTTGCGCCGGGTGTTCAGGGGCATCATTGAATAAGGCGCCGACGGGCCTTGCCGGTCGGATGCAAGTGAAGGGTTAAAGTTCAGTCGTATGAGTGACAGCAAGGAAGACAAGCCGGTTCTGGGCCGCAAGCCGCTGGGTATCAAGCGGACGGTCGAGTCCGGTCAGGTGCAGCAACAGTTCAGCCATGGCCGCAAGAATACGGTCGTGGTCGAGGTGAAGCGTCGCCGCATCCTGGGCAAGCCGGGAGAGGTGGCCGCACCTGTCGCCGCGCCCCAGCCCGATCCCGTACCGGCGCCAGCGCCGGTCGCGCCTGTCGCCCGCGCGCCGCAGCCTGCCCCCACGCCCCGGCCCGCCGCGCCGCCGAGCCTGATGTCGCGTCAGGAATTGCAGGCCAAGCTGCTGCGCGAGGCTGAGGAAGCGCGCATGACCGCGCTGGAAGATGCCCGTCGTCGCGAGGACGCCGCGCGCCTGGCTGCTGTCGAGGACGAAAAGCGCCGTTCGGAAGATAGTCGTCAGGAAGCGGATGCGCCGGTCGAGGCGCCCGCTCCTGTCGAGGAGCCGGTCGCAGCAGCCGATCCGGCCGCGGAAGTGGCGGCGCCCGCCGCTGAGGCGCAGGAGCAACCGGCATCTGCGGAGCGGCCGGTTTCCGCCGTTCCGCCGCCACGTCGCTTCACCCCCGTGACCCCCGCCAAGCGGCCCGAGCCCGCCAAGCCCGACCGCAGCAAGCGTGGAGACGATAATCGTCGTCAGGCGGGCAAGCTGACCGTCACCAAGGCGCTGGCCGATGATGACAGCGCTCGCGCCCGCAGCCTTGCCGCGCTCAAGCGTGCGCGTGAAAAGGAAAAGCGCGCCCATTATTCGGGCGGCGCGCAGCTGCGCGAGAAGCAGTCGCGCGATGTCGTGGTGCCCGAGAGCATCACGGTGCAGGAACTGGCCAACCGTATGGCTGAAAAGGGCGCCGACCTTGTGAAGGCGCTGTTCAAGATGGGCACCGCGGTCACGCTCAACCAGCCGATCGATCAGGATACGGCCGAACTGCTGGTCGAGGAATTCGGCCACCGCATCCAGCGCGTGTCCGAAGCCGATGTCGAGATCGGCATCGAGGGCGAACTCGACGCAGTCGAGACGCTCAAGCATCGCGCGCCGGTCGTCACGATCATGGGCCATGTCGACCATGGCAAGACATCCCTGCTCGATGCATTGCGCGGCACCAGCGTGGTGGCGGGCGAGAGCGGCGGCATCACCCAGCATATCGGCGCCTATCAGGTGACGACGGCGGGCGGGGACGTCATCACCTTCCTCGACACACCTGGCCATGAGGCGTTTTCGGAGATGCGCGCACGGGGCGCGAATGTCACCGACATCGTCATCTTGGTGGTGGCAGCCGATGACGGCCTGATGCCGCAGACGATCGAAGCGATCAATCACACCAAGGCGGCAGGCGTGCCGATGATCGTGGCGATCAACAAGATCGACAAGCCCGAAGCCAATCCTCAAAAAGTGCGCGAACGCCTGCTTGAACATGAAATCGTGGTCGAGGATATGGGCGGCGACGTTCAGGACGTATCGGTATCCGCGCTCAAGAAGACCGGGCTTGACGAACTGATCGAAAAAATCCTGCTTCAGGCCGAGTTGATGGAACTCAAGGCCAATCCCGATCGCGCCGCCGAAGGCAATGTGATCGAGGCCAAGCTGGACAAGGGCCGTGGGGCGGTCGCCACCGTGCTGGTCCGCAAGGGCACGCTCAAGGTCGGCGACACCTTCGTCATCGGCGCTGAAAGCGGCAAGGTCCGCGCGCTTGTCAACGACAAGGGCGAGAATGTGAAGCAGGTCGGTCCTTCCACTCCGGTCGAGGTGCTTGGGCTGTCGGGCGTACCGATGGCGGGCGACCAGATGAGCGTTGTCGAGAACGAGGCACGTGCTCGTGAAGTCGCGGCCTATCGTCAGGAACAGGCGACCCGCAAGCGGACGACCAGCGCGCCGACGAGCTTCGAGCATATGTTCTCGGCGCTCAATACCACGATGATCGAATATCCGGTGGTGGTGAAGGGCGATGTGCAGGGATCGGTCGAGGCGATCGTCAGTTCATTGAACCGCATTTCGACCGACGAGATCAAGGTGCGCGTGCTGCATGCGGGCGTGGGCGCGATCACGGAAAGCGACGTGACGCTGGCGGCCGCCAGCCGCGCGCCGTTGATCGGCTTTAACGTGCGGCCCAATGCGAAGGCGCGGCAGCTTGCCGAGCGGGAAAAGATCAGTCTGCGCTATTATGACGTGATCTACGATCTGATCGAGGAAGTCCGCAACGAAATGGCGGGCCAACTGGCGCCCGAACGGATCGAAACGATTGTCGGTCGCGCGGAAGTGCTCCAGGTCTTTCCGGCGGGCAAGAAGGACAAGGCCGCTGGCCTGCTCGTCAAGGAAGGCATCATTCGCAAGGGGCTCAACGCGCGCCTCACGCGCGACGACGTCATCGTTTCGAAAACCTTCATCGCATCGCTGCGACGCTTCAAGGACGATGTGTCCGAAGTGCGCGCCGGTATGGAATGCGGTACGATGTTGCAGGATACCAACGACATCAAGGTCGGCGATACGCTGGAGCTGTTCGAGGTCGAGGAACGCGTCCGCACCTTGTAATCTGATGGCGACGTAGTCTGATGGCGAAGGCCCCGCCGATTTGGGGGCGTCGCCAATCCAGATTGCGTCCCGTTGCCCGAACCCCCAGCCTTGGCCGGGGGGGACGAGGATTGAACTATGCCCGGTCAAGCCGAAGGCCCATCCGTCCGCCTGCTCCGCGTTGGCGAACAGGTGCGTCATATTCTCGCTGAAATTCTGACGCGCGGCGACGTGCATGACGATGTGCTTGCCAAGCATGTCGTCAGCGTCACCGAAGTTCGGATGTCACCGGACCTGCGCCACGCGACGGTCTTCATCAAGCCGTTGCTGGGCAAGGATGAGGAAGCGGTGCTAAAGGCCCTGCGCACCAACACGGCCTTCCTGCAGCGTGAAGTCGCGAACCGCACTCGCCTCAAATATGCGGCAAAGCTGAAATTCCTGGCAGACGAAAGCTTCGACGAAGGCAGTCATATCGAAAAGCTGCTACGCCATCCGAAAGTTGCGCGCGATCTGGAAGCGTCCGACGATACGGAATGACGTGCCGTTCCCCGGCGACGATAAAGCCGGTCGCCGCGAGCTTCATTTTCCGACGTAGGGCCAGGAGGAGGAATGGGATGATGCGGGCGATCTGGCTTATGGGCGCGGCGCTGGCCGTCGTGGCGGCGCCGGCGGTGGCGAAGGAGCCTGCATTTCATCGCGCCGTCATCGCCGATCCCGCACCTGATCCAAACCATCCGGCGGGCATGAGCGCCTTCGTCATTCCAGCGCGGGATGGCGCAATGAATGCTGTACTATATACGGCCGCAGGGCCGGGTTCCCACCCTACGCTGCTGCTGCTCCACGGATTTCCCGGCAACGAGCAGAATCTGGACCTGGCGCAGGCAGCACGGCGGGCAGGATGGCATGTGCTGACACTGCATTATCGCGGTTCCTGGGGTAGTCCCGGCACATTTTCCTTCGGCAATGCCGCGCAGGATGCGCGCACCGCGCTCGATTTCCTGCATGAACCGGCGACGGCGTCGAAATATCGGATCGACACCACGCTCATCGCAATCGCCGGGCACAGCATGGGCGGCTTCGTCGCTGCCGCTGCCGCCGCCGAAGCCCGAGACATCGCCGGTCTGTTCCTGGTCGACCCATGGGACCCGTCCGCCACTGCCGCCGCCATCGCTACGCCGGAAGGCGAAGCGACGTGGCGGGCGGAAGTAGCAGGCGATCTTCCCCCGCTGGCGGGCGCGTCCTATGATTTGCTGACAGGCGAATTGAAAGCCGATCCCGCGCGCTTCGACCTTGGCCGCCGGCTGGTCGCCTATGGCCGCCGGCAACTTACGATCATCGGTGCGGAGCGGGGCATGGCAACCATGGCTCGCAAGGTCGCAGGCGACGCCCAGTCGGCCAATCCCGACGCGCGATTGATGATATGGCCCACCGACCACAGTTTTTCCGACCGGCGCGTGGCGCTGGCCGATGCATTGGTTCGCTGGCTGAGTGCACTTGCACCCATCACCCGCTAGGACAACGGGGCAGGTTGAGTGGACCGGCGGGCGCTGACCGTCTAGGGGCCGATGATGCACGGCTGGATCATCCTCGACAAACCCCATGGCCTTGGTTCGACCCAGGCGGTCGCGGCGGTCAAGCGCGCACTGCGGGACAGCGGTGCGGGCAAGGTCAAGGTAGGCCATGGCGGCACGCTCGATCCTCTGGCGACCGGCGTGCTGCCAATTGCGGTGGGCGAGGCGACCAAGCTCGCGGGCCGTATGCTCGACAGCGACAAGATTTACGACTTTACCTGCCGGTTCGGGGCGCAGACCGACACGCTGGACCTGGAAGGGGCGGTGGTGGCGGAGAGCGACCGTCGTCCCACCCTGGCAGAGGTGGAGGCGGTGCTGGCGCGCTTCACCGGCCCGATAGAGCAGGTTCCGCCTGCCTATAGCGCCATACTGATCGATGGGCAGCGCGCCTATGATCTGGCGCGGGCGGGAACGGCTGTCGAGATGAAGACGCGGGCCGTGACGGTCTATTCCCTCGCCACTGGCGGTCAGACCCTGGGGGAGACGATGGACAGCGTCACCCTGACCGCTCATGTTTCGAAGGGTACGTACATACGCTCGCTTGCCCGCGACATTGCGCTGGCGCTTGGGACGGTGGGTCATGTCACCATGCTGAGGCGCACCAGGGCCGGCCCGTTCACGCTGGAAGCCGCGATTTCGCTCGACAAATTGCGCGATGCTGCTAAGGAGCGCGCCATCGGTGAGCTGATGCTGCCGTTGACGGCGGGGCTGGACGACATCCCGGCTCTCCCCGTCTCTCCAGATGAAGCGCTGATGCTCCGACAGGGGAAAGTGCTTATGGGGAAACCGCATATCGGTCTCATGCTGGCGATGGAAGGCGGAACGCCTGTCGCGCTGGTGGAGGCGGAAGGCCCGGAAATCCGGGTCGTACGCGGGTTTAACCTGATGCCGAAGGAAGACTAGATGACCATCACTGCCGAGCGCAAGGACGCGCTGATCAAGGAACATGGCCGGGCCGAGGGCGATACCGGATCTCCCGAAGTTCAGGTTGCGATCCTTTCGGAACGCATTTCCAACCTGACCGAGCATTTCAAGGGTCATCACAAGGATAACCACAGCCGCCGCGGCCTGTTGATGATGGTCAACAAGCGCCGGTCGCTGCTCGATTATCTCAAGCAAAAAGATGCAGCGCGTTATACCGACCTCATCGCCAAGTTGGGCCTGCGCAAGTAAGTCTGACGAAAGAGACGGCCCCCGCGCGGGGCCGTTTCTGATTCTGAAACATGTCGCCGGGCAATTCGGCACTGCGATATGACGGGGGATTTCCCCTACACCGTTCGCCCTGAGCTTGTCGAAGGGCTGCACTTCTCCTGAGGGAGAAGAAGGACTGGGCGTCGAATGGCTCAGCCCGAACGGCAGGGGAGGTTTCCTCCCCGATCCTGGACCTGACAAGAGTCCACCAAAGGCCCCGCCCGGCAATAGGGCCGACGCGGGCGAAGGAAAACAAGTATGTTTGATATCAAGAAAGTATCGATGGAACTGGGCGGCAAGACGCTGACCCTCGAAACCGGCCGCGTTGCCCGTCAGGCTGACGGCGCGGTTCTGGCCACCTATGGCGAAACAGTGGTGCTGTGCGCCGTGACCGCCGCCAAGTCGGTGAAGGAAGGACAGGATTTCTTCCCGCTCACCGTTCACTATCAGGAAAAATTCTCCGCAGCCGGTCGTATTCCCGGTGGCTTCTTCAAGCGCGAGCGCGGTGCGACCGAAAAGGAAACGCTGACCAGCCGCCTGATTGACCGTCCCGTCCGCCCGCTCTTCCCCGAGGGCTTCTATAACGAGATCAACGTCATCGCGCAGGTGCTGTCGTTCGATGGTGAATCCGAACCGGACATGGTCGCCATGATCGCTGCATCGGCTGCGCTGACCATCTCTGGCGTCCCGTTCATGGGGCCGATCGGCGCAGTGCGCGTCGGCTACAAGGATGGCGAATATAGCCTCAACCCGTCGATGGACGACGTGAAGGCCGGCGAACTCGACCTGGTCGTCGCCGCTACCCACGATGCCGTCATGATGGTCGAGTCGGAAGCCAAGGAGCTGTCCGAGGACGTCATGCTGGGCGCCGTCGGCTTTGCCCACACGGCGTGCAAGCAGATTGTCGAAACCATCGTCAAGCTGGCGGAGAAGGCTGCCAAGGAGCCTTGGCCGATGGCGCAGCAGGCAGACCTGTCGGCCGCCAAGGACAAGCTCAAGAAGCTGATCGGCAAGGACATCGCCGCCGCCTACAAGCTGACCGACAAGTCGGCCCGTTCGAATGCGTTGAACGAAGCCCGCGCCAAGGCGAAGGCAGCGTTCGCCGACGCGACCCCGCAGGACCAGATGGCGGCCAACAAGCTCGGCAAGAAGCTGGAAGCCGAAATCGTTCGTGGCGCGATCCTCAAGGACGGCAGCCGCATCGACGGCCGCACGACCACGCAGATCCGCCCGATCGAAGCGATGGTCGGCTTCCTGCCGCGCACGCATGGTTCGGCGCTGTTCACGCGCGGCGAGACCCAGTCGATCTGCACCACCACCTTGGGCACCAAGGAATCGGAGCAGATGATCGACGGCCTCACGGGCCTGAGCTACGAAAACTTCATGCTGCATTACAACTTCCCGCCCTATTCGGTCGGTGAAGTCGGCCGCTTCGGCGCGCCGGGTCGCCGTGAAGTCGGCCATGGCAAGCTTGCTTGGCGTGCGCTGCACCCCGTGCTGCCGACCAAGGACGAGTTCCCCTACACGATCCGCGTTCTGTCCGACATTACCGAATCGAACGGTTCCTCCTCCATGGCGACCGTCTGCGGCGGTTCGCTGTCGATGATGGACGCTGGTGTGCCGTTGAAGCGCCCCGTGTCCGGCATCGCCATGGGCCTGATCCTCGAGGGCAAGGACTTCGCCGTTCTGTCCGACATCCTGGGTGATGAAGATCATCTGGGCGACATGGACTTCAAGGTCGCTGGCACGTCCGAAGGCATCACGACGATGCAGATGGACATCAAGATCGCCGGTATCACCGAAGAGATCATGCGCGCTGCGCTGGAGCAGGCCAAGGAAGGCCGTGCGCATATCCTGGGTGAAATGGCCAAGGCGCTGGACAGCACCCGCACCGAACTGTCGGCCCATGCTCCGCGCATCGAGACGTTGCAGATCGACAAGTCGAAGATCCGTGAAGTGATCGGCACCGGCGGCAAGGTGATCCGCGAGATCGTGGCGGAGACCGGCGCCAAGGTCGATATTGATGATGAGGGCCTGATCAAGATCAGCTCGTCCGACGTCAACCAGATCGAAGCCGCCCGCAAGTGGATCCTGGGCATCACCCAGGAAGCCGAAGTCGGCAAGATCTACGACGGCAAGGTCGTGAACATCGTCGATTTCGGCGCGTTCGTGAACTTCATGGGTGGCAAGGATGGCCTGGTCCACGTTTCCGAGATGCGCAACGAGCGCGTCGAAAAGCCGACCGATGTCGTGTCTGAAGGCCAGGAAGTGAAGGTCAAGGTCCTTGAGATCGACTCGCGTGGCAAGGTGCGCCTGTCGATGCGCGTCGTCGATCAGGAAACCGGCGCCGAACTGGAAGATACCCGTCCGCCCCGTGAGGAACGTCCCCGTGGTGATCGCGGTCCGCGCCGTGAAGGCGGCGACCGTGGCGATCGTGGTCCGCGCGGCGGCGGCGATCGCGGTCCCCGCCGCGATCGTGGCCCGCGCCGTGAAGGTGGTGGTAACGACGAGGGGCCTGCACCCGAATTCGCGCCGTCGTTCCTGACCGGCGATCGCGACTGATATTGGTTCCAGCGTGAATCGAGGGCCCGGAGCGCCGCTCCGGGCCCTTTTCATTTATCCTCTGGGCCGAGGCTTTCGCTCATTCGCCCGCGCGGCCCCTCGCGCAGGCGCTGTACCCGATAAGCAGATTACTGATCTCGATCAGTGGTATCCGGCCTTGCATCTGTTACGCTACCGTTTACGGCGGGGGGATATAGATGCAGCAAAGAAACGAACGATTTGTCGAGCGCCTGCCGCTCGTCCTGTCCCGCGGCTGGCACGCTTATCTGCTTGTCACCCTATTTTGTCTGCTCGGTCTCGCGGCGCGCAAACTGGCCGAGCCGATCATGCCCGCCGGCTACCCTTTCCTGTCGTTCTTTCCTGCGGTCATTCTGTCTTCGTTCCTGTTCGGTGTGCGGCCTGGGATCTATGCTGGCGCTCTGGGCGGGCTGCTGTCCTGGTACTTCTTCATAGCGCCCAGCTTCTCGCCGTTTAACGCAGGCGTCGCGCTGGCCATGTTCTTCTACGCCAGCGTAGTGGCTGTCGACATCCTGCTCATCGGCTGGATGCAACGCGCCAATTACCAGTTGGCGGTCGAGCGCGAACGCAATCGAAGACTGGCGGAAAACCGGGAATTGTTGTTCCGGGAACTTCAGCATCGCGTTTCAAACAATCTGCAAGTGGTGGCGGCGCTGATTGCTCTGCAGCGTCGCGATATCGATCATGACGGAGCTGCCAAGGCGCTGGATCAGGCGGCCGCTCGCCTGGCGCTGATCGGCAAGATCAGCCGGGGCCTTTATGATCCCACGGGAGAAGGCCAGAGTGTCAGGGGCTTTCTTTCTGTCCTGGCCGGCGATCTGATCGAGGCGAGCGGGCGAAATGACATCAAGATCGCCGTGGTTGCGCCTGATGACCTGACACTGCCCCCTGATGTCGCCGTGCCGATTTCCCTGATTACGGCCGAAGCCATCAGCAATGCGATCGAACATGGCTTGTCGGGTCGATCGGGCGGCCACATCGCGGTGACGCTGGATCATGGCGATGGCGGATCGCTGATATTGCGGATCAGCGATGACGGGCAGGGGTTGCGGCCCTCTTTCGATGCCGCGTCGCTCAACAGTTTGGGGTTGCGGATCGCGACGACGCTCGCCGAACAGCTGGGCGGTCAGTTCAGCCTTGAGCCGGGCACGGCAACCGGGGCGGTCGCAACGCTGACCCTGCCCCGGCAAAGCGTTTGAGCGAACGACAATCTGCCGCTTGGCGATGGGCGACGGCTCGGCTATGACCGCGCCCATGCTGAAGAAAAAGATGAAGCCGTGGACCCTGTGCGCCGGCGCCGCAACCGCCCTCGCCCTGCTTGCAGGCTGTTCGACGTCGAAGAACAAGACGGACACGCAATATGTCGCCCGCGACGTATCGACGCTGTATAACAGCGGCAAATCGCGGCTCGACCGGGGCCAGTACAAGCTGGCCGCGGCTTTGTTCGACGAGGTGGAACGGCAGCATCCCTATTCGCCCTGGGCGCGCCGGGCGCAGCTGATGGCGGCGTTCAGCTATTATATGAACACCGATTATAACGAAGCGATCGGTGCTGCGCAGCGTTTCCTGGCGATTCATCCGGGCAACAAGGATGCACCCTACGCCTATTATCTGATTTCGCTGTGCTATTATGAGCAGATTGCGGACGTCACTCGCGACCAGAAGATTACGCAACAGTCGCTCGATGCGCTCGGTGAACTTGTTCGGCGTTATCCGGGCACGCGCTATGCGGCCGATGCCCGGCTGAAGATCGATCTGGTGAACGACCATCTGGCGGGCAAGGAGATGGAGGTCGGCCGCTTCCTGCAGCGGCGTGGGCAGTGGCTGGCGGCGACGTTGCGGTTCCGCGTCGTGATCGACAAATATCAGACGACGACTCATACGCCAGAGGCGCTGGAACGTCTGGTCGAAAGCTATCTGGCGCTTGGCATACCCGAGGAAGCGAGGAAAGCAGCGGCTGTGCTGGGCGCGAACTATCCCGGCAGCAAATGGTATGAGCGCTCCTACAAGCTGATCGAGGATCATGCGTCTGCGGCCTGACGGGCCATGGTTCCGTCAGTTTGTTCCCCTTTTGTGCAATAGGGGCTAGAAGCGCATTGTGCTGACCGCACTGTCCATCCGCAATGTCGTGCTGATCGAAGCGCTGGACCTGGAATTCGGGCCGGCGCTGAGCGTGCTGACGGGCGAGACGGGGGCGGGGAAGTCGATCCTGCTCGATTCGCTTGGCCTGGCGCTGGGCGCGCGGGCGGATACCGGCCTCGTCCGCCATGGCGAGGGGCAGGCGAGCGTCGTCGCCACCTTCGATGCGCCGCCGCCCGGTCATCCCGGCCGGGCGCTGCTCGCCGACAATGGCATCGACATCGATCCGGGCGAGCCGCTCATCATCCGCCGGACGGTGAAAGCCGATGGCGGCAGCCGGGCGTTCGTCAACGACCAGCCTTGTTCCGCCGGGCTGCTGCGCGAACTGGGCGCCAGCCTGGTCGAAATCCATGGCCAGCACGACGATCGCGGCTTGCTCAATCCACGCGGCCATCGGGCGATGCTCGATAATTACGGTCGCTGCGACACGTCCGCCGTGGGTGAGGCGCATGAAGCGTGGCGGGCAGCGGCTGCGGTGCTGGCGCAGAGCCGCGCGACGGTAGAGACGGCGGCGCGCGATCGCGATTACCTGACCCATGTCGTTGCCGAGCTGGCGGCGTTCGCGCCTGAGCCGGGGGAGGAAGCGACGCTCGCGCAGGCCCGTGCGACCATGCAGAAGGGCGCGCGGCTGACCGATGACCTGACGGTGGTCAGCGATTGCCTGACAGGGTCCGACGGCGGCCTTGCCCAGTTGCGGCAGGCAGCGCGCCGGCTCGACCGGATCGTGGGGGAATATCCGCCGCTGGGCGCAATATTGGAGGCGCTCGATCGCGCGGTCATCGAAGCGGGCGAGGCGGAGGAGCGGCTGGCCGAGGTAGCGCAAGCGTTGAGTTTCGACCCGGCGCGGCTCGACAGCATCGAAACCCGGTTGTTCGATTTGCGTGCGCTGGCGCGCAAGCATCAGGTGCAGCCCGACGAACTGGCGGGCTTGCGCGGCGAACTGGCGGCGCGGCTGGCGGCGATCGAGGGCGGGCAGGAGCATATCGCCGCGCTGGAGGCCGATGTCGCGGCCAAGGCGGCCACCTATCGCAGCGCGGCGCTGGCGCTCACCGGGCAGCGGCAGGCGGCGGCGGCGCGGCTGGATGCGGCGGTGGCGGCCGAACTCGCGCCGCTCAAACTGGACGCGGCGCGGTTTCGCACCGCCATCGTTCCGCTCGACGAGGGCCAGTGGGGAGCAAAGGGCGCGGATCGGGTCGAGTTCGAGATTTCGACCAATCCCGGCGCGCCGTTCGCGCCATTGGCCAAGATCGCGTCGGGTGGCGAACTGTCGCGCTTCATTCTGGCGATGAAGGTCGCGCTGGCCGAGCGGGGCGGGGCGGATACGCTGATTTTCGACGAGATCGACCGCGGTGTGGGTGGCGCGGTCGCTTCGGCGATCGGCGAGCGGCTGGCGCGGCTGTCGGGCGGAAACCAGATATTGGTGGTGACGCACAGCCCGCAGGTCGCGGCGCGGGGGGCGGGGCACCTGCTGATCGCCAAGGCCAGCGACGGCATCGTCACGCGGACCGGCGTCCACGCGCTGGACGAGGGAGAGCGGCGCGAGGAAATTGCGCGGATGCTGTCGGGCGCGCAGATCACCGCCGAAGCAAGGGCACAGGCCGACCGGTTGCTGGAGCGGCTGTAGCGGCGCTTAACTTCGCACTTTTCACGTTCGATCAGACATAATCGTGCGCGGCCGCGATCCTATCGAGCGGTGCCGGGCGGGGGAGGGTTGACAAAGCAAGGAGCCGGGATCGCCAAAACAGGCGATCCGCCAGAATGATGACATATCGTGGCCCTGTAGGACAGAGGCGCGGTCATGCGATCATGCGCGGGCCTGTGGCGGGACGGTCGCGGGAAACCAGCGCCGCCCGAGCCAGAAGGCGACATTGACGAGCAGGATCAGCACCGGCACCTCGACCAGCGGCCCGATCACGGCGGCGAAGGCCACCGGCGAGGCCAGGCCGTAGGCGGAGATGGCGACCGCGATGGCGAGTTCGAAATTATTCCCCGCCGCGGTGAAGGCCGCCGCCGTGGTACGCGGGTAGTCGCTGGCGATCAGCTTGCCCATGTAAAAGCTGATGCCGAACTGGACCACGAAATAGATGGCGAGGGGCATGGCGATGCGGAGCGTGTCGCCCGGCAGGGTCATGATCTCGCCGCCCTTGAGGCTGAACATCGCGACGATGGTGAACAGCAGCGCGACGAGCGTGAGGGGAGCGATTTTCGGAAGAAAGCGCGTTTCGTACCAGTCGTGGCCCCGGGCGCGCGTCAGCCATGCGCGCGTGAGATAGCCGGCCAGAAAGGGAATGCCCAGATAGGTCAGCACCGCTTGCGCGATCGTCCAGAAGCTGACCGTGACGACACTGCCTTGCAGCCCGAACAGCGGCGGCAGGACGGCGAGAAAGACCCAGGCATAGACGCTGAAGAACAATATCTGGAAGATCGAGTTGAACGCCACCAGCGCCGCGACATATTGATTGTCGCCCCTGGCAAGCTGGTTCCAGACGATGACCATAGCGATGCAGCGCGCAAGGCCGATCAGGATCAGGCCGGTCATATATTCCGGCTGGTCGCGCAGGAACAGAATCGCCAGCGCGAACATCAGCGCCGGGCCGATGATCCAGTTCTGGACCAGCGAGATCGCCAGCACCCGCCTGTCGTCGAACACGCGCGGCAGTTGTTCATAGCGCACACGCGCGAGCGGCGGGTACATCATCAGGATGAGGCCGATGGCGATCGGCATGTTGGCGGTGCCCCATGACAATGCGCCGATGGCGTCGGGCAGGCCGCCGAACGTCGATCCCAGGCCGACGCCCAGCGCCATGGCGAGGAATATCCACACGGTCAGATAGCGATCGAGGAACGAGAGGCGGGCGCGGCGAGGCCGGGTCGTCATGCCGGCCCCCCGGTCGTGCCGGCGATGCGACGGCCGGCGGCGTCGACCACCTGTTCGCCGTCTTCCTTGGCAAAGGCGCCGCGCTGACCGACCGGGATGAGGTCAAGCACCGTTTCCGAAGGACGGCACAGCCTGACGCCCAGCGGCGAGACGACCAGCGGGCGATTGATCAATATCGGATGCGCCATCATCGCGTCGATCAGTTGCGCATCGTCAAGGTCGGGATTGCCCAGCCCCAGTTCGGCATAGGGCGTGCCCTTTTCGCGCAGCAGCGCGCGGGCGCCGTTCCCGGTCCGCGCGATCAGGCTTTCCAGCAGGGCGCGAGAGGGCGGAGCCTTGAGATATTCCACGACATGCGGCTCGATCCCGGCGTTGCGGATCAGGGCGAGCGCGTTGCGCGAGGTGCCGCATTGCGGATTATGATAGATGATGATGTCGGTCATCGGGGGCGATCCCATGATGCGCTTGTCAGCCGGCGGGACAGGCGATCTGGCCGAGCAGGTCGGCGCATATTTCGGGCGCCCCCCGGCAGCAGTCCTGCATCAGGAAGCCGAGCAGGCGGCGGATGCCGGCATAGTCGGCGCGATAGTGGATCAGGCGGCTTTCGCGTGTCGACGCGACAAGGCCGGCGCGTTCCAGCGTCGCCAGATGATGCGACATGGTGGAGGGCGGTACGCCCGCACGCGCAGCGATGGTTCCGGCGATCAGCCCATCCGGGCCGGCCTTCACCAGCATCCGAAACACCGACAGCCGGGTTTCATGCGCAAGCGCGCCAAGGGCATCGACAGCCCAGTCCTGCGGGTCCAGCATGTTCATAATTTCATCCTTCGAGGAGGATGGAAATATGAACATTGCGCGGAGCCGTCAAGCGATGGTTCGATGGATGTCGAAAGGGTTATGTGTTCGCAAGGCGCGCGCGGTCAGTGTCCAGCCAGCAGTCGATAGCCGACGCCCGGTTCATTCCTGATCAGTTTGGCTTGCGACGGGTCATCCTCAATCTTTCGGCGAATGTTGCGGGCAGCGACGCGAAGATATTCGACGTCGGTTTCATGGCCAGGTCCCCAAACGGACTTGAGGAGGTGCGTGTGAGTCACGACGCGGCCGGGTGACTTGGCGAGTTCGGCCAGCAGGCCATATTCCTTTGGCGTCAGGTGCACCTCTTCTCCATTCTTGCGGACCTGCCGGAGCGACAAGTCGATTTCGACCGTACCGAGGCGCAGGACCGGAGAGATCACTTCGCTGGTCAGCTTGTGGCGCAGGGCGGTCCTGATCCGGGCCAGCACCTCTTCGCTGTCGAACGGCTTGGAAACATAGTCGTCAGCGCCAAGGTCCAGCGCCGCGACCTTCTGATCGGTCGCCTCACGCGCCGACACCACGATCACCGCGAGGCCAGCGCCCTTGATCATGGGGATCAGTTCGAGCCCATCGCGATCGGGCAAGCCGAGGTCGAGCAGGACCAGGTCGGGCTTGTCGATCTGCACGCTCGTCAACGCTTCCTTCGCCGATCCGGCCTCCACGACCAGATAATCGGCGCGAGTGAGGCCGGCGTGCAGCAAGCGCCGGATGGCAGGCTCATCATCGACGACCAGCACGGTCACGGGACTGCTCATTCGCCGGGCCATTCTTTCAACTGGTCATGACGAAAATGGATCCTGAACGAAGCGCCCCGGTCATCCGCGCGGTTGGATGCTTCGACTTCGAGGCCCATCGCTTCGGCAAAGCCCTTGACAATGGCAAGGCCAAGTCCGGTCCCGCCTTTTCGATCCGACCCTTCGATGCGAGTGAAGGTTTCGAATATGCGCCGTTCCAGCCCTTGTGGAATTCCCGGTCCTTCGTCTTCGACGCACAGCGTCAGGCCATAGGGATCACGAGCGGCGGTGATGGTGACGGGGGCGTTGGCGCCGCCATATTTGGATGCGTTTTCGATAAGGTTGATCAGGCAATGATGAAACAGTTGCGGATCGACCATGACGAAGGGAAGGTCCGCCGGAATTTCGACCTTGGCCGGGTGATCCTGAAGCGCGGCGCCAAGATCGTGAAGGGCGCTGGAAACGGCCTCCGACAGATCGACAGGCTCGATCTTCTGGTGCAGCGACCCCGCCTCGATCCGCACCATGTCGAGGAGGTTGGCGACGAACCGGTGGAGTCTTTCTGCCTCGGCCTTGGTCGCCGTGAGCTGAACATCTTGTTCCGGCGACATCGCCCGCATTTCCTTGAGCGACCCCAGAATTGTGGTGAGCGGGGTCCGCAGGTCGTGACTGACGGACGAAAGCAGGGCATGGCGCAGCCTGTCGCGTTCGCGCACATGGGCGAGCGAGGACATTTCCTCTTCAAGCGCGATACGTTCGAGTGCGAGGCCGGCCTGATCGAGCAGGCTGAGCAGGAGCGGCAGCTGATCCGAGCGGATCGGCGCGCGCGCGTCGGAACGGGAGAGGCCGAACACTGCCAGGACCCGGCCCGATGTGCCGACCGGATAAAACAGCCATTCCGATGCAGTCAGGGTGTCCGATCCCCTGCCGGCGGGCTTGTTGTTGTCCAGCGCCCAGCGGGCCGCCGCATCGTCGAGCATTTCGAGCCTGCATTCAGGGGGAGCGGACGACCGTATCGACAGGCCTTCCATGGCGGGCATCAGCAGCACCGTATTGCTGTCCAGCAACTGATTGACTTCCCGGCAAAGAACCTGCGCCAGGTGGTCGATCGTGCTGATACCCGTCAACTGGCGTGCGAACCCGGCCAGTGAACTGTTCTGAGCGGCGCTCGCCTGCGCCAGCAACGCCTGTTCCCGAACGCGCGATGCGAGCTTGCTTCCGACGATGGCGACGCCCAGCAACACCAGGACGGTTATGAGATTCTGCGGATCCTGAACCGTGAAGGTGTGCAACGGCGGGATGAAGAAGAAATTATAGGCAAGCGAGCAGGTGAGACCCGTCACGATTCCGGTCCGCATGCCGTATCGCGTCGCCGCCAGCATCACCGGGATCAGAAACAACAGCCCGATATTGGTGATGTTCCCATGTTCGAAAATCGCTTTGCCAAGGAAGGTGACGATCGCGGCCAGGCCCAGCGAGACGCCATAGCCCGACCATGACCCCCAATCCGAAGCCGCGCGCTGGCCCAGGTTCAGGCGCGCGGGCGGCGCCGCGTCGAGCGGGAGAACGTGCACGGCGAGGCCGGGCGTCTCTCGCACCAGCCGGTCAACGATCGATCCGTGGCGCATTTCGAACCAGAGGGATCGTGCCGACTTGCCGACGATCAGCTGGGTGGCGCGAGCGTCGGCGGCAAACTGCCTGAGGCCGTCGAACACCGATTGAGCGGGCACGGTCGCAATCTGGGCGCCCAGTTGCGTCGCCAGATGCATGGTTTCGGCAAGGCAGGCATGTTCGGCATCGGTAAAGCCGGTGCTGCGCGGCGTTTCGATATGCACTGCCGTCCACGGCGCGCGCAGCGCATCCGCCAGCCGCTTGGCCGCGCGCACCAGTTCGGGCGATCCGGGCTGTTCACTGATCGCGACGACGAGCCGGTCGTTGACGGCAAAGGTGCCGCCAACCGCGTTGGCGCGTATGTAATCCAGCATCTGGGCATCGACGGCCTGGGCCGCGCGCCGCAACGCCAGTTCGCGCAGCGCCGACAGGTTCGATTTCGAGAAAAAATGACCGAGCGCGCGCGAAGCCTCTTCGGGCACATAGACCTTGCCTTCGCGCAGGCGCTCGATCAGCTCATCCGGCGGGATATCGACGATTTCCAGTTCGGCGTTCTCGATGACCCGATCCGGCAGGGTTTCGCGCACGCGCACCTTGGTGAAGGAAGCGACCAGGTCGTTGAGACTTTCAAGATGCTGGATGTTGAGCGTGGAATAGACGTCGATGCCGGCCTCCAGCAGCTCCTCGACGTCCTGATAGCGCTTGTCGTGCCTGCTTCCGGGGGCGTTGGTGTGGGCCAGTTCATCGACGAGCACCAGCGCGGGCTGGCGCGTCAGGATGGCGTCGATGTCCATCTCTTCGAGAATATGGCCCTGATATTCGATCCGCTTGCGAGGCGTGATCTCAAAGCCTCTGGCCTTGGCTTCCGTTTCGCGACGCCCGTGCGTTTCGACAATGCCGATGACGACATCGACGCCGACATCGCGCCGTGCGGCGCCGTCGGTGAGCATTTCATAGGTCTTGCCAACGCCAGGGGCCGACCCAAGGAAAACCTTGAGCCGGCCCTTGTTCTCACGGGCGGCGGCGCGGAGCAGCGCGTCGGGATCAGGCCTGACTTCGTTCATCGGCCCCGGTTTGCGCCCCTTGGTGCCATCCTGTCGAGAGCAAGGTTGAGCTCCAGGACGTTGACCCGCGGTTCGCCCAGAAATCCGAACATCGGTTCGTCGACATGATCGGCAACGAGCGTGCGGAGGGCAGATTGTTCAATGTTCCGCGCCCTGGCGACGCGGCCAAGCTGAAAATAGGCCGCCTCGGGGCTGATATGGGGGTCGAGACCCGAGGCGGAAGTTGTCACCAGGTCAGGCGGAACGGAAACCCCCGGTGATTGCTGGAAGGATGCAAGGTCGGTCCTGACGCGGTCGGCAAGCACCTGGCTTGTCGGGCCAAGGTTCGAACCCGACGATGCGGTCGGATCGTAACCCTTGCCCGCCGCCGATGGGCGGCCCTGAAAATATCCGTCCTCAGCGAAGCTCTGGCCGATCAGCCGCGAGCCGACGATCCGGCCGTTGCGTTCGATCAGGCTGCCATTGGCGGCCGCAGGAAAGGCAAGCTGGGCGATGCCGGTCAAGGCCAGGGGATAGGCGAGCCCCAGCAGGAGCGCGAACAGGCCGGTCAGGACGAGCGCGGGGCGAAGGGCGGAAGCAAGATCCTTGGTCATGTGCGATATCCTCAGACGAGGTTGAGGCCGGCGACGGCGAGGTCGATCGCCTTGATGCCGACGAAGGGCGCGATCAGGCCGCCAAGGCCGTACACCGCGAGGTTGCGGGCGAGCAGCGGCCCGGCGCCCATGGGCTTGTAGGCGACGCCCCCGAGCGCCAGCGGCACAAGAGCCGGAATGATCAGCGCATTGAAGATGATCGCCGAAAGAATTGCGCTTTCCGGCGAGGCCAGCCGCATCACGTTGAGCACGCCCAGGCCCGGATAGAGGACAACGAACATGGCCGGGATGATCGCGAAATATTTCGCCACGTCGTTCGCCACGGAAAAGGTCGTCAGCGCGCCGCGCGTCATCAGCAATTGCTTGCCAAGGCCGACGATCTCGATGAGCTTCGTCGGATCGCTGTCGAGATCGACCATGTTGCCCGCTTCGCGCGCGGCCTGTGTGCCGGTGTTCATCGCAACGCCGACATCGGCCTGCGCCAGCGCCGGCGCATCATTGGTGCCATCGCCGCACATCGCGACGAGCTTGCCCCCCTGCTGTTCCTTGCGGATCAGCGCGAGCTTGTCTTCCGGCGTCGCTTCGGCAAGGAAATCGTCCACACCCGCTTCGGCCGCGATCGACGCTGCGGTGAGCGGGTTGTCGCCGGTGATCATCACCGTGCGGATGCCCATGCGCCGCAATTCGCTGAAGCGTTCGCGAACGCCCGCCTTGATCACGTCCTTGAGCGCGATGACGCCGAGCAGGCGGCCATCCTGGGCGACGCCGAGCGGCGTCTGGCCAGAACGGGCGATCTCTTCCGATATCCGGCGCAGTTCCGCCGCCTGCGCGCCGGACGCCGCTTCGGGGTTGGCGCGCAGAATGGCATCGACCGCTCCTTTCTGGATGATGCCGTTCGCGGTCTTCACGCCGGAAATGCGGGTCTGGGCGGTGAAGGGGATGATCTGCGCCCCTTCCGGCAACCGGGTCATCGTCACGCCGAACCTTTCGCGCGCAAGGACGACGATTGACCGACCTTCGGGCGTTTCGTCCGCAAGGCTGGCCAGCATGGTCGCCTGCGCCAGCGCACCGGGCTGAACACCGCCGAGCGGGCGGAACTCGCTGGCCTGGCGGTCGCCGATGGTGATCGTTCCCGTCTTGTCGAGCAGCAGCACATCGACATCCCCCGCAGCCTCGACCGCACGGCCCGACTTGGCCAGCACGTTGAAGCGCACCAGGCGATCCATGCCGGCAATGCCGATGGCGGAGAGCAGGGCGGCGATGGTCGTCGGGATGAGCGTGATCAGCAGCGCCGCCAGAATGGCGACCGGGATGGTGCCGCCGGCGTAGCTGGCGAATGAAGGGATCGTCGCCACCGCAATCAGGAAGATGATGGTGAGGCCGACCAGCAAGATGGTCAGCGCGATTTCATTGGGCGTCTTTTGGCGTTCGGCCCCTTCGACAAGCGCAATCATCCGGTCGAGAAAGCCCTGGCCCGGTTCCTGGGTGACGCGCACCCGGATCGAGTCCGAAATGACGCGCGTGCCGGCGGTTACCGCTGACCGGTCCCCCCCGGCTTCGCGAATCACCGGCGCGCTTTCACCCGTGATGGCCGCCTCGTTGACGGAGGCGACGCCTTCGATCACCTCACCGTCGGCGGGGATGAGGTCGCCGGTGCCGACGATCACCTCGTCGCCGCGCACGAGTTGCGACGCGGGCAGCAGCCGACCGTCGGGCAGGCGTGCGGTCAATTCGCTCTTGGCGGCGCGCAGCGATGCCGCCTGCGCCCGCCCGCGCCCTTCGGCCAGGGCTTCGGCGAATGTGCCGAACAATACGGTGAGCCAGAGCCAGACGATCAACTGGGCCTGAAAGCCGAGCGGCAGCCGTTCGTCGCCGATCAGCAGCAGCACGGTCAGCAGGAGCGCTACCACCGCAGTGGTGAACAGGACCGGGTTCTTCACCAGTTCGCGCGGGTCGAGTTTCCCGAAGGCGTCGCCGATCGCCGGAATGACCAGCTTGGCCGAAAACATGGAGGATGCTGTTGTCATGGTTCGAATATCCCTCAGAACAGCTGGCCGGAGATCATCGCGAGATGATCGGCTATCGGGCCGAGCGCGAGGCTGGGAAGAAAGGTGAGGCCGCCGACGATCAGGATGATGCCGACCAGCAGGCCGACCCACAGCGGGCCGGTCGTCGGGAAGGAGCCTGTTGTTTCCGGCGTGTATTTCTTGGCCGCCAGGCTGCCGGCTATGGCGAGCGCGGGCACGATCATGAAGAAGCGCCCGGTCCACATCGCGATGGACAGAAGGCCGTTGTAGAACGGCGTGCCCGCCGTCAGACCCGCAAAGGCCGAGCCGTTGTTACCGGTGCCCGACGCATAGGCGTAGAGGATTTCGGTAAAGCCATGCGGCCCCTTGTTGAGCGGCGCCGCAAGGCCGGCGGGCATAACGGCGCTAAGCGCGGTGAAGCCGAGGATGCACAGCGGCAGCACCGCAATGGCGAGCACGGCCAGCTTCACTTCCCTGGCCTCGATCTTCTTGCCGACATATTCGGGCGTGCGTCCGACCATCAGGCCCGCGATGAACACCGCGAGCAGCGCGAACAGCAGGAAGCCGTAGATGCCCGCGCCGACGCCGCCGACGACGATTTCGCCCAATTGGATGTTGAACAGCGGGATCATGCCGCCCAGCGCGGTAAAGCTGTCGTGCATGGCATTGACCGCGCCGCAGGAGGCGGCGGTGGTGATGACCGAGAACAGGGCGCTTGCAGCGATGCCGAAGCGGACTTCCTTGCCTTCCATATTGCCGCCGGCGACGCCGAGCTGGTGCAGCACGGGGTTCCCGGCCGCTTCCTGCCAATAGGTGATCCCGGCGCCGGCCAGGAACAGGATCATCATCGCGGCGAGGATCGCCCAGCCCTGACGCGTGTTGCCGACCGTCTTGCCAAAGCACCGGGTCAGGCCGGAACCGATCGCGAAAATCGACAGCATCTGGACAAGGTTCGTCAGCGCGGTCGGGTTTTCGAAGGGGTGGGCGGAGTTCGCGTTGAAGAAGCCGCCGCCGTTGGTGCCGAGCATCTTGATCGCTTCCTGGCTGGCGACCGGACCGAGAATCAGGGTCTGTTTCGCCCCTTCCAGCGAGGTCAGGTCGATGCTGGAGGCCAATGTCTGGGGCACGCCGGCGGCGACAAGGAACAGCGCATAGACGAAGCAGGCCGGCAGCAGCAGGTAGAGCGTTATCCGGGTGCAATCGACCCAGAAGTTGCCGATGGTTCCGGCCTCGCGCCTGGCAAAGCCGCGGAACAGGGCAAAGGCGATGGCGATACCGGTGGCGGCCGACAGGAAGTTGTGAATGGTCAGCCCCAGCATCTGGCTCAGATTGCTCATCACCGCTTCGCCGGCATACCATTGCCAGTTCGTGTTGGTCGCGAACGAAATGGCCGTGTTCATGGCGCCGTCCGACCCGACCGCGGCCAGATCACGAGGATTGAGCGGCAAGACCGCCTGGAGCCGCAGCAGGGCGTAGGTGAACAGCGTCAGCACCAGCTGGAACAGCAGCATGTGCAGCGCGTAGGCGCGCCAGCTCTGTTCGCTGTCGGGCCGGATGCCGGCGAGCCGGTAGAAGCCGCGCTCCACCGGGCCAAGAACGCGGTGCAAAGCTGTCGTTCGTCCGTCATAAAGGGCGAACAGGAACGCGCCCACCGGCTTGGCCAGGGCGACGGTCAACGCTGTGAACAGGAGGATCAGCGTCCAGCCTTCGATGGTCATGGGATGCTTCCGATCAGAATCGTTCAGGCCGCACGAGCGCGGCGATGAGGTAAATGAGAAGACCGGCCGCAGTCAGGCCGGCAAGGGTGAGGGAAAGGGTCACAGCATGCTCCTCAGGCTTTTTCGCAGAGGCGCAGGAACGCCAGCGTGACGAGGAAAAGGCCGCCCAGAAGCGCGAGCCAAAGCAGATCCGTCATTCAATTTTCCTTCCAGTACCACGAGCTGCGTGACGAGATCGGCACCTCTTCGAACAGGCCAGGTCCAAAGAGGGTCAGCGCCAGGCCGCTGGTCAGCAGCACGACAATCCCGAAGCAGACCGCGAATTCGCCCATCGTCGCTTCGTGCGGTGGCGGCGTCGCGGACATTCGATGCGCGACGAGCCCGAGCTTGCCGCAGCCCGCCAGCAGCGCAAGACCCAGCGCCCTGAGCATGAAGTCGGCCGCCCACCAGCGCTCGCCGCGGCGAAGTCGTTCGAAATGAGGTGACATGGGCAGGCTCCCGCACGGCATATGCGGTGTCCCGTTTGCGTCATGCGATCGTTAAGATTCTACCGGGAAGATCGGCCGCGGCATAAAGATTTCGTAAAGTCCGTGGTGCCTCCCCGCGCGCGCGCGTAGACACCCATGCCATGAGCGATATGTCGACGGATGCCGGGGAGCACCACAGCCACAACGAAAGTCTGACGGCGTTGGCGATTGGCGCGATCGGCGTCGTTTTCGGCGATATCGGCACCTCGCCGCTCTATGCGCTGAAGGAAAGTTTTGTCGGCCACCACCCGCTCGCCGTCGATCCGGCGCATATTTTCGGCGTTCTTTCGCTGATCTTCTGGACGATGATGCTGATCGTCACGGTGAAATATGTATTCGTCATTCTCCATGCCGACAACAAGGGGGAAGGCGGCAGCCTCGCTTTGCTCGCAATGATCGGGCGCAAGCTGGGCACGAACCGGTGGAGCCCGCTCGTCGCGACCCTGGGCGTTGTCGCCACGGCCCTGTTTTACGGCGATGCCATCATTACGCCGGCCATTTCGGTGCTGTCCGCCGTGGAGGGCCTGACGGTCGTCAACGAAGGATTTGCGGTTTGGGTGCTGCCGGTTTCGATCGGGATCCTGGTGGGGCTGTTCGCGATCCAGTCGCACGGCACCGCCGTGGTCGGGCGCCTGTTCGGCCCGATCATGGTCATCTATTTCATCGTGCTCGCGGTGCTTGGACTGACCAATATCGTCAAGGCGCCCGAAATGCTGTGGGCGCTCAGCCCCCACTATGCGCTCCAATTCTTCCTGATCGATCCCAAACTCGCCTTTCTGGCGCTGGGATCGGTGGTGCTCGCGGTCACCGGGGCGGAAGCGCTTTATGCCGACATGGGGCATTTCGGACGCAAGGCGATCATGGTCTCGTGGCTTTACATCGCCTTTCCGTGCCTGCTCATCAACTATCTCGGCCAGTCGGCACTGCTGCTCAAGACCCCGGCCGCCGCGGAGAACCCGTTTTTCCTGATGGCTCCCGAATGGGCGCGACTGCCGCTCGTGGCCCTGGCGACGATGGCGACGATCATCGCCAGCCAGGCCGTCATTTCGGGCGCCTATTCCGTGTCGCAGCAAGCCGTGCAGCTCGGCTTTCTGCCAAGGCTCAAGATACTGCACACAAGCGCCAGGGCCGCCGGGCAGATCTATATTCCCGTCGTCAACTGGATGCTGCTGATCCTGGTCATCCTGCTGGTGCTGGGCTTCAAGAGCTCCGGCAACCTCGCCGCGGCCTATGGCATCGCCGTGACGGGCACCATGTTCATAACGGCCTGCATGCTGGGCGTCCTGACCTTCGCGGTCTGGAAATGGCACCCGCTTCTGGCGACGGTGGTGACCGGGTCCTTCCTGGTCGTCGATGGCCTGTACTTCGCTTCGAACGTCACCAAGATCCCCGATGGCGGCTGGTTCCCATTGCTGGTGGCGGCCATTGCGTTCACCTTCCTCACCACCTGGGCGACAGGGCGGCGGCTGATGCGCGAGCGCCTGGAAGAAGGGGCCATGCCGATCAATGTGTTCCTGAAGTCGATCGGCCACAAGGTGCGCCGGGTGTCAGGCAGCGCGATATTCCTGGCCTCAAGCTCGGAGGGGATCCCGCCCGCGCTGCTTCACAATCTCAAGCACAACCACATCCTGCACGAGCGCGTGGGCATCCTTACCGTCGTGACCGAGGGAGTGCCGCACGTTCCGCCAGAGGGGCGGCGCGAAGTCGACGATCTGGGGCATGGCTTCTATCGCATCGTCCTGCGCTACGGCTTCATGGACGAGGTCGACGTTCCGGCGGAACTCGCCATCGAGGATCGCGCGGGCGGGCCGTTCAGGACGCTGGACACGAGCTATTTCCTGGCCAGGCAAACGCTGATCGTTTCAAGCAGGCCCGGCATGGCGATCTGGCGCGAAAAGCTGTTCGCCTGGATGGTGCGCAACGCCGAAAGCGCGATGCAGTTTTTCAAGCTGCCAACGAACCGGGTCATCGAACTGGGAAGCCAGGTGGAAATCTGAAGGCCAAGCGGTTCATCACGCGGCTTTTGGCGGGTCCCATGGGAACGGGCCGTAAGCATCGGCCGTGGCGAAGGCTTCGGGCAAGAGCGACGAAAAGCCTTTGGCCTGTCACCGCCTGCGATAGCGGAAGTACCAGACGACAGGCACGGACCCCTGGTCCCATTCTACCCCCTCGCCAGGGAGTCGGACGATTGGAAGCTCCACTTCCCGCGCCGGTCGTGACTTCCATAAGATCCGCACTCCGGTCAGTCGTCGCGATGCTGAGCGCGGTTTCCGCTTTTACTTGAGCTTCCCGTCAAGCTGCCCCGCGGCGATCAGCCCGCCCGCCAGTCCCGCGTCGCGCAGGGCGCATGGCACGATATAGCCGGCCCAGTCTCCCGACCGAACCACGTCGATATAGCCATTCACCAAATCGGCAGCCTTGCTGCGAACTTTGCCCAGCAGCAAAGGCGTGTCCATTACCCCGCCGCCCATCACGATCCGGTGCGGCCTTGCCACCAGGGTCAGGTTGACGACCAGATGGGCGACATAATGGGCAATGATGTCGATCGCCGCAGGCTCCGCGACAGCATCGAGCGGCGCTCCCCATCGAGCCTTGATCGCCGGGCCGGCCGCCATTCCCTCGATACAGTCGCCATGGGCCGGACAGCCTCCATCATAGGCGTCGCCCTGCGCGCGCGGGCAGACCATATGTCCCGCCTCCGCATGGCCAGCCCCGATGACGATTTCGCCATCGACGCACAGAGCCGCACCAATGCCCGTTCCCACGGTGACGTAGGCGATCGACGGTGCGCCCAGACCCGCGCCTGCCGTCGCCTCGGCCAGCGCGGCCATGCCGACGTCCGTCGACAAAGCGACCGGCACCTGTCGGGACGAAAACATCTCGATCAAGCTGACCCCGCGCCACAAGGGCTTGGGCGTGTTTCCGATCAGGCCATAATCTGGCCGAGACCTGTCCAGCTCAACCGGGCCGAACGCGGCGATGCCGAGCGCGGAAAACGCACCATGCCGCTGCTGCAGATCGTCGAGCGCCGCATCGATCAGCATGGATGTTTCCGGCGGAGCAGCGGTATCGATACGGACGGAGTCCACTATCGTCCCGTTTCGATCTCCGACCGCGCAAATGATCTTCGTGCCGCCCAGTTCTACCGAAGCGAGCAAGGGCGATGCTGTCGTCATAGGCTCTGAGCCGTTGCCCGCTCCCCGTTGAGGACGAGGCGCATCATGGGGGCGATCGTGCCCACGAATATGGGGGGCGCGGATGGCATTCCGGGCAAGAGGTCGGCGAAGCTCACCACGGACAGGTCGTTCAGCACCTGCCACGCGTAGGTCTGCGATGGAGCCTCGCTGGGGTTGCGCATCACCAGGCCATTGCCGTTGATCGGGACATACGGCCCCATCATCGCGGAAGCGACCATGCCATACAGGCCGGTTGGCGCGTCGATCCGCGGATGGAAGGTGTGGGATTGCGTGGACCAGAAGAGATAATATCGCCCCTCGAAAATGATGGCATGGGGACGTTCCAGTTCCATGTTCACCCCGACCGCGCTGATCAGCGGTGGTTGGGGTATCCAGCGCGATCCGGCGCGCCGCGCGACGCCGACTACGCCGTTGTAGCGTTCGTCTTCGCGCGGGGATGAACCCGCGAACAGCATATATTCCTCGCCGCCCGCCGGATCGGCGACGATATAAGGGTCGCGGAAGGCGGTCATGAAGCCGGGCGCCGCTTTCGTCTCGGTCGCGGGGCGATACCATGTCCCATCCGCTTCGAGGCATTCACGATGATCGGTCCAATCGGTTGTGACGATGGGCGTCCCTGGGCGCAGCTTTCCATGCGCCTCGAAGATCCGCTGCCGATATGTCGTCGCTGTTTCCCCACGTTCGCCGGCGGCGGTGTAATAGAGCGTAAGGGACCCTGTCCGCGCATTGAGGAAGGCGCAGCCCGACCATTCGCGACTGCCCGCGCTGAAACCGTCGGGCAACAGATTTCCCTCGTCGCGCCACATGGTTCCCGTCACCGACAGCAGCCTGATGCGCGCCCGATCATGGCGCTGGTCGCGCGAAAGATGATCGGGAGCGGAAAGCGCCATCCAGAGCTGACGCCTGTCGACCGTCGCCACCTCGCCACCAGCGTCATAGACCGGCCAGAAGTCCCAGAGATGAAGTCCCGCGACCAGCTGCCTCAAGCTGCCGGCGGGAATGGCCGGGATGACAGTATGGGTGTCGCCACGGCTGCGCAATAGGCTGGCCGTCCAGCTCGACGTCATGATAGCTATTTCTCCGGTTTTCAAAAATTCGGCGTCGACCCCGTGCAGGAGGCCGACGCCGATCACCTGCGGCCTATTTTACGCTTGCCGTCAGGCGAAGTCCGATGGTGCGAGGGAAGGGACCCGCGAACAGCGTGGAGTTCCGCACGAATGTCGGACGCCGGCTGTCGCTAAGATTTTCGCCAAACAGCGACAATTTCCAATCGCCCCTGCGCAGCCCTATCGATCCCGCGAACAGCGTCGATGACGGCACGATATAGCCATCGTTCATCAGGCGATTGCCACCTGTGGAGGCGGATGCGTTCATCGTCAGGTCCAGTCGGTCGCCGATCGGATGACTATAGTCCACATCCACCCGTGTGTTGAACTTCGCGGTGTTGAGCATCCTGCCGTCCTGCCGGATCGCCGGGGCGCCCGCCGCGACCAGCGGATTGACGTCCAGGAACTTGGAGTCGTTGACATTGCCAGTGAAGCCGAGCGCCAGTCCCTGGACCGGCGTCTTCCAGCGGACTTCCAGATCGATGCCGTTGGAGCGCGCGTTGCCCAGCGTCGCGAAGCCCGGAATGAACAGCGTGGACGTATTCAGGCCCGATTGGAGATTCTTGTATCTGACCGAGTAGAGATTGAGCCCGACCTGCAGATCATCGCCGGCCAGCCGGGCCTTGATGCCCAGCTCATAGTTGATCAGCCGGTCCGGCCGCACACCCTGGCTGGAGATGATCCCGTCCTTCGCCAGGGCATCGACCTGGAACTGTGACTGGACGATGCCGCTGCGAAAGCCGGTGCCCGCGTTGAAGAAGATGGTGAGATCCTGGTTGGGATAATAGGAAAGGTTGGCGCGCCAGGTGGTGATCCTGGCCTTGGCACCGCCCGGATTGACGGCCCGTGTGCCCAGCACGGTCTGATCGTTCACCGACCGGCGATCATCGTCGAAATAGCGCAGCCCGACGAGCGGAACGAGCTTGCCGTCGAACAGGTCGTAGCTGGCCTCGCCGAACACCGCCCAGTTCTTGGTTCGGGTGATCGTGTCGCCGATCACGAACGGGATGCCGCCCAGATTGAGGTCGAAGTTGAAGGTTCCCTTGGCCTTGGAATAGATCGAGCCGATGAACCAGTGCAGCGGCCCGGCGCCATTCGAGGTTAGCCGTGTTTCCTGTGAGAAATTATAGGACGGATAGCGGTTGACGAGCGGCGAGTCCGGCGCCACCGCGGCGAGATAGCCAGTGCTGCCTTCCAGATAGGAGGTGCTGCTCGACAGGGTCGCGAACCCCAGGTCATATTGCATGCTGAGGCTGTAGATTTCGAAATTGGTCTTCTCGAAGCCCTTGACCCCGCCGTAATTGGTGATGGTTGGCGGATCGAGCGAGTTCAGGCTCTGCGTGTAGCCCTGCTGGCCTTCGAAATGCCAGATCTGGGCCTGCGCCTGAAACGTGTCGGAAGGCTTCCACAGCAATGTCGCGCGGATGTCGCTGTTGTTGATGTAGTTGGCGTCCTTCGCCCTCGGCGCGCCGACCGCACCGCCGCTGTAGACATCGACGTAACCCGCCCGATGATCGTAGCCGCCGCTCACCCGCAATGCCAGTGTGTCCTTCACGATCGGCACGGATATCGCGCCTGCCAACCCGTAATTCAGGCCGCCCGCTTCCCTGGTCGTTGAAGCATTGGCGTCGATCTGCGCTTCCGCCTGAGTCAGGTTGGGGCTGCGCGTATGGTAGATGATCGTTCCGCCCATCGATCCCTGGCCGTAAAGCGTGCCCTGCGGTCCGCGCAGGACTTCGATCCGGTCGAGGTCGAGGAAGCGCACCGGCGGCGCGAAGCCGATATTGGGGATGGCGAAGGGGGCATCGTCCAGATAATAGCCGATCAGCGGATCGCCGACGGCGCCCCCCGCGCCCGACCCGCGCAAGGAATAGGCCCTCAGCAACGAACCGACCTGCTCCAGCGGCGCGGCGCCGGGGATCAGCGCAACCAGGTCCCCATTGTCCTTGACGCCCTTCGATGCCAGCGCCTCACCGGTGAAAGCCTGGATGGCGAGCGGCGCCTTCTGCAGCGTCTGCTCGCCCTGTTTGGAAGCCGTGACGATGATGTCGTCCGGCCTGGAGTCGTCATCGGCCGCCGTCTGGGCGTGTGCGGCCCCCACGATCATCGCAACGGATGCCGCCGATACCAGAAATCTCAATCCCCTCATTCTATCCTCCCTCGGGCGACATATATGACGCTCTGCAATCGATTGCCTAAAGCATCGTGCAATCGAATGCAAGTGCAATCGAATGCACGACTCATTCAACTGCGGGGACATTTCCCGCCTCGCGATCGCGCAGGTCGCGGATCAGGGCTTCATGCCTTCGGCGGTCCAGCCGGTAGGCCAGAAAGAAAGGCGCGCCCGCAAACAGCAGAACCGCCAATCCCGGACCCCAGAGCAGCCCGAGGCCGACGACCGTGGCCGACGGCAGGCTGGCCAGATCGGACGGAGCATGGGCGGCCGGAAAACCGATCCATTTAAGGCCGAGCCCAGCCAGCATCGAGCCGACGCCAGTCGCCGCCTTGGCCGCGAAGGTCAGCGAAGCATAATAAAGGCCTTCGCAGCGGACGCCGAAAAGATGATCATGTTCATCGATCGCATCGGCCGCCATCGAATAGAAACAGATGAAGCAGAGGTTGGAGCAGATCCCGAAAACGGCGCCGTTGGCGATCAGCAGGCCCAGCAGCGGATTTCCATGCGGCAAGATCCCGGTCATGTTGAGCAGCGGGAGCGACCCCTGCGTGACCGCGAGCAGGATGATGGCGACCAGCGCGCCGGTCCGTTTTTCCACATGCCGCAAAAGCTGAACGGCGAATGGGGTGCCGATCAGCATGCCGACGGGCAGGGCGAGCGTGGGAAGCTGAATCTGCTCGGCGCTCAGTCCCCAATAGAAGCGGTAGGCGTGGAGATTGAGCGCCAGCGCGCTGCCTGAGCCGATCAGCACGATGATGGCGCCAGCGAACAATTTCATGAAGGTCGGGTTGTGCAGCAGCTGGCTGATGTCGCGGAGGAAGCCATCAGCCGCCCCTGCAAGGCCTCTTTCGCCATGTCCTGGAGGAAGCGCGCGAACCTGGCGGGAGACGCCCAATATGCAGATCAGTCCGGACAGGATGGTCAGAAAGGCTATCAGGAGGCCAAGAAGCGGATAGGCCTCTCGCTCCTGCAAACCGCCGCGACCGGAAAATATCAGGCTGAAGGCTGGGCCGAGGCAGGCGAACGTGCCCAGGACGATGAAGATCGACCGGTAGGCCATGATGCTGGAGCGTTCGCGATAATCGTCCGACACCTCCGCGGCCAGGGCCGAATAGGGCAGGCTGAAGACGGAAAGCGATACCCGCACGACGATGTTCAGCCCCAGCACATAGGCGAACAGCATAGATGCCCCCATGCCGGAGGGCAGGGCGAACAGGGCCGTGATACTGGCGGCGAGCGGCGCCAGCGCGCCGGCCATGAAGGGCAGCCTGCGTCCCCAGCGCGATCGATAATGGTCGGAAATGGCGCCGATCAGCGGATCGGCGACCGCGTCGATCGCCAGCGACAGGAACAGTATGATCCCCGCGAGATCGGGGGAAATGCCGCAGACGGTCGTGAGATAGAAGAGGAGGAAGGTGCCCAGTGCGGCCTGCGTCGCGGCATCGACCATCTGGCCGGAGCCATAGGCCAGCTTGAACCCCGCTCCGAGCTTCGTGACTGAAGCGCCGTTGTGCGACCCGTCGCGATCCTGCTCCTGCGCCATGCAGCTTCCTCCCATTATGTCTTGCAATCGTTTCCATATTCGCCGGCGAGGATTTATGCAATCGATTGCCAACGGCTGGCTTGTCGTCTAAGGAGTCATGGAAAGGCGAGGGAGAAGATGGTGGTAGGTGGAAAAGGCCGTGGTGCAACGCTAGCCGATGTGGCGCGCGCCGCCAATGTTTCGCCCTCCACAGCATCGCGCGCGCTCAATGACAGTCCGCTGATTCCCGATGCCACCAAGGCGATCGTGCGGGAGGCCGCGCGGAAGCAGAATTATCGGGTCAACACGACCGCCCGGAACCTGCGGCGGCAGACTTCATCGACCGTCGCTCTGGTGCTTCCGGCCGATCCGGAAAGCGGCCAGATGGTTTCCGACCCGTTTTTCCTCGATATTCTTGGCGCGGTGGCGGACGCGCTGCAGGAAAAGAAATATGATCTGCTGCTAAGCACCACTGGCGCCCATCCGGACCGATGGTTCGAAGACTTCATCATGTCGCGCCGCGCCGATGGCCTGATCGTTATCGGGCAGGCGCATCATGCCGATGCGCTGGAACAACTCGCCGGGGAAGGGGCGCCGGTGGTCGTCTGGGGCGCCGCCGCCACCGGACTGCCTTATTGCAGCGTGGGAAGCGACAATCTGGCCGGCGGCGATATCGCGACATCGCATCTGCTCGCGCTCGGGCGACGGCATATCGCCTTCCTGGGCGATACCGACCTGCCGGAGGTGGCGCTTCGTTATGAAGGCTATCGCCGCGCGCTCGCCGCGCAGGGTCTGTCGGCCGACCCGGCCCTGCTGAGCCGCACGCCCTTCACGCGCGAGGGGGGCGCCGCCGCCATCAATCGGCTCGCCGACAGCGGGACCAGGTTCGACGCGGTCTTCGCCACCAGCGATCTGCTGGCGATGAGCGCGATCCAGAGCCTGCAGGCGCGAGGGATCGGCGTGCCGCAGGATGTATCGGTGGTCGGCTATGACGACATCCAGATGGCGGCCCATTACAGCCCCGCGCTGACCACCATCAGCCAGAACATTGCCTTGGGAGGGACGCTGCTGGTGAACAAGTTGATGGATCTGATGGCGGGTCAGCCAGCGGGCACGGACGTGCTGGAACCACGGCTCATCATTCGCCAGTCCTGCGGCAGTCCGGTCATGTCGGGCGGAACCGCGCCCGCCGGGGATCGCGCGTGAAACCCGGCTCGATGGCGGCGCAGGGTTCGAGCGCAGCGGGCGGGGCCATCGCCCATGGCTGGGCATCGCCTGACTTCGCCCCTGCTGCCGAAGCCTTTGCAAAGGTCCTCGCCAGCGGCGCGGAATTGGGTGCCGCCTGCTGCGTCTATTATCAGGGTGAGCCAGTGCTCGACATGTGGGGCGGGGTGGCTCGCCTGCCCGATCAGGCTCCGTGGACAGCGGACACGCTCATTCCCGTCTTCTCGATCTCCAAGGGCGTGTCCGCGCTCTGCGTTCTCACCCTTGTCGATCAGGGGGTGATCGACCTGGACGAACCGCTCGCCCGCTACTGGCCCGAATTCGCGGTCCATGGCAAGGATGTCATCACCGTGCGGGAAGCGTTGGCGCACCGGGCAGGGGTTCCGGCGCTGGATGGTGAAGTCAGTTTCGCGGATCTGCGCGACACGGTCGCCTGTTCCGCGCGACTCGCCGCGCAGGAGCCCGCCTTCACGCCCGGCAGTTCTCACCTCTACCATGCCCTGACGATCGGCTGGATCACCTCGGAACTGGTGCGGCGCGTCACTGGCCTCTCGCTTGGCCGCTTCTTCAGGGATCGGATCGCGGCCCGGCTCGATCTCGACATCTGGTTCGGCCTGCCCGCCGAACAGGCGGGGCGGGTGGGTAGCGTGGAGCCGCCGGAATTATCCGGCTTCATCCGGGAGCTTTGCCCGCCGGGCTCCCTGCCATGGCGCGCGATAACGCTGAACGGCCTGCTTCCGCTTGAACTGGCCGGCCCTGGCACGGGCTTCAACGATCCCCGCGTCCAGTCGGTGGAGATGGCAGGCGGAAACGGCATCGCCACGGCCCGCTCGCTGGCCCGGCTTTATGCGGCGACCATGGCGCCGCTGAACGGCGATCGACTTCTGTCTTCTGCGACGATCGCCGACGCCTGCCGCCCGGTTTCGACGGGTCCCATGTGGGGAACCGAGGTTGAAGGGCCAAATTGGGGAGCCGGTATAATGCTGCCTTCGCCGATGCAGCCGATGCTGGGGGACGGTTCCTTTGGCCATGACGGCGCGGGCGGGTCCCTTGCGTTCGCGCACCCTGCCAGCGGCATCAGCTTCGCTTACGTCCGCAATCGCATGGCAGCGGGCGGCATCATCGATCCGCAGGTTTATGCCGTGATCGATGCGCTAGGCTCTTGCATCGCGCAGGCGGGAGGCAAGTCATAATGGCGCTCGATCCTTTGCTCAGGTTATTGCTGCGTCTCGTCCCGTCAGTGCCCCCTGGCCCGGTGGACTGGCGTCAGATCAGGGAAACGATCCGCAAGGCGACGCCGATGATGCGAGGGCCATTCGGGCGACTGGCCGTCGGGCCGGTGGAGGACAGGACCGCGCCTGGCCTCGCGGGAGAGGTGCCGCTGCGCATCTACCGTCCCAAACGTGCGGCCAGTAAATCGACCTTGCTCTTCATCCATGGCGGCGGCTGGACGACTGGCGATCTCGACGCGTCCGACCAGACCGCGCGCCGCCTGTGCCGTGAACTTGACGTGGTGGTGGTCGCCAGCACGTACCGGCTGGCACCCGAACATCCCTTTCCCGCCGCATATGAGGACGCGATGGCGGCCGCCGTGTGGGTGTTGGACAATGCGGCCGATCTGGGTGGCGACCCGCATGCCGTATCGATCGGAGGAGACAGCGCCGGCGCCAATCTGACCGCCGCCGTCTGCATCGGACTGCGGGACCGTGATGATGAGGCGCTGGGCCTCTCTCCCGTCGGCAGCGTCCGCGCCGGGATGCGATCGCAGCTTCTGCTTTATCCCTGTGTCGACTTGCGGCCGAGCGCCTGGGATCTGCCATCGCGCATCGCCGACGCCGACCCCGGCCTGCGCCGTGATCCTACCGAGCAGACCATGGCCGCCTATCTCGGCGGCGCCGATCCCACGAACTGGCGCCTGTCTCCCTTGGTTGCTCCATCCCACGCGGACTTGCCTCCCGCCCTGGTCGTAGTGCTGGAGGTCGACCCGCTTCGTGACGAGGCGCTGCTTTATGCCGACAAGCTGAAGGGCTCGGGCGTCGCCGTCGATGTCATGCTGTTCGAGCATCTGACCCACGGTTTCATGTATTTGGCGGGATTGCTTCCGGCCGCTCGCCGTGCCTTCAGGTCGGTAGTACGGCGCTTCGGGCCACTATTGGCGGGCCAGGGCGCAGGCGGCAATTAGCCACCAATTGGGCGAAGGTCCTTTGATGACCTGCGGGCGTTCCGTCGATGTCGACATCGATCGTGCCGCCGCAGCGCGCTATGGCATCCGAGTCAGGATGATGAAAGGATGCAAATCCGGCAATCGCGGCGAAGAACGCTCTATTTACGCCGGTATCGAAAGTACCAGACCTCATGGCCGAGGCGGCGGGCCTTGGCTTCGTAGCGGGTTTCCGGCCAGCCGCCGGGGCGGTTCTGGAAATCCTTCGGCTCGTTCGCCAGCCAGTCGAAATCGGGATGGCCGTTCATCACCATCATCGCCCAGCGCAGATAGACGGGATGATCGGTGCCGAAGCGGAATTCGCCGCCGGGCTTCAGCTTGCGCGCGATCATCGCGACCGGGCCGGGGTTCATCATCCGCCGCTTGGCGTGCCGCGCCTTGGGCCAGGGATCGGGATGGAGCAGATAGACGAAGCTCAAGGCGCCGTCGGGGATGCGGGCCAGCACGTCCAGGGCGTTACCCATGTGGATGCGGACATTGCCGAGCGCGGCGTCGCGGACATGCGCGAGCGCGGTGACGACGCCGTTGAGGAAAGGTTCGCAACCGATAAAGCCATGGTCGGGCAGAAGGTCGGCGCGATAGGCGAGATGTTCGCCGCCGCCAAAGCCGATTTCGAAATGCAGGGGGCGATCATAGCCAAAGAGGCTGGCGGCGGTGATCTCGCCTTCGTCCGGCACCGAGATGGCGGGCAGGAGGGAGTCGACCAGTTCCTGTTGGCCGGCGCGCAGCTTGTGCCCCGACTGGCGGCCATAAAGGCGGTTGAGCGTCGTGGGATCGCCGGATTTATGCGCTGTCATGGCGGCGGCGGATAGCGGCAGGCGGCAGCGGGGGCAAGCGGTTGCTTGGCAGGGCGATCGGGCGCCGTCCCGGCTTTCGCCGGGACGGCACATTCCGATGTCAGAGAGCGGCCTTGAGATCCTCGACCAGATCGATCCTTTCCCAGGGGAAGAAGTCGCCTTCGGGGTCGCGGCCGAAATGGCCGTAGGCGGCGGTGCGCTGGTAGATCGGCTTGTTGAGGCCAAGATGGGTGCGGATGCCGCGCGGGGTCATGCCGCCCAGCTTTTCGATCCGCCCGATCGCCGCTTCGATCGCGTCGTCACCGACGGTTCCGGTGCCGTGGGTGTCGACATAGAGCGACAGCGGCCTGGCCACGCCGATGGCATAGGCGAGCTGGATCGTGCAACGTCTGGCGAGGCCGGCGGCGACGATGTTCTTTGCAAGATAGCGAGTGATGTAGGCGGCCGAGCGATCGACCTTGGTCGGGTCCTTGCCGCTGAACGCGCCGCCGCCATGGGGCGATGCGCCGCCATAGGTGTCGACGATGATCTTGCGGCCGGTGAGGCCCGCGTCGCCGTCAGGCCCCCCGATTTCGAAGCTGCCGGTCGGATTGATATGATAGACGGTTTCGTCCGACAGCCATGATGCGGGCAGCAGGTCGGCGACCACCTGCCGGACATAGGCGTGGAGCTGCGCTTCTTTGTCGCCCTGGTCATAGCCGGGCGCATGCTGGGTCGACACGACGATGGCGGTCGCGGCGACGGGCTTGCCGCCTTCGAAGCGCAACGTCACCTGGCTCTTGGCGTCGGGTTCCAGGAAGGGGGCCACGCCCGAATGCCGGTCCTGCGCCATGCGGTGCAGGATGCGGTGGCTGTAATAGAGCGTCGCGGGCATCAGGTCGGGGGTTTCATCGCAGGCGAAGCCGAACATGATGCCCTGATCGCCGGCGCCTTCATCCTTGTTGCCGCTGGCGTCGACGCCCTGGGCGATATGGGCGGACTGGGCATGGAGGTTGTTTTCGAACCGGAAGGTCCGCCAGTGGAAGCCGTCCTGTTCGTAGCCGATGCGCTTGACCGTTTCACGCACAGTCTTTTCGATCTCTTCCCGCGCGCCGGGCGCCCACTGGTCATTTTCGAACACGCCCTTGCAGCGGATTTCGCCGGCGAGGACGACGAGCTGGGTGGTCGTCAGCGTTTCGCAGGCGATGCGGGCCTCAGGATCCTTGGACAGGAACAGGTCGACGACGGCGTCCGAAATCTGGTCAGCGACCTTGTCGGGATGACCTTCGGAAACCGATTCCGAGGTGAAAAGATAATTGCTGCGCATGGGACTCCCGTTACCTGATAGCCGAGCAGGGCGATATAAAGAATTTGTTATATGGCTATTAGCCGCGCCTGCCGCGCATGGCAATTGCAATCGCGCCCAACGCCAGCGCGACGACAAGCGCCGCCCAGTTGCCGACGCGCGCGAACAGGGGCGGCGGCAGCGCGGGGGGCAGGCCGGTGTCGAGAAAACCGGCGCGATCATGGCCGATCGCGGCGCGCACCTGGCCGCGCGCGTCGATGATCGCGGAAATGCCGGTGGGGGTCGAGCGGATGACGGGCAGGCCTTCCTCGATCGCGCGCAGGCGGGCCTGCGCCAGATGCTGGACCGGACCCCAGCCACCGAACCAGGCGTCGTTGGACGGGTTGAACAGGAAGGCGGGGCGATGGGCGGCATCGACGACATGGCCCGAAAAGATGATTTCGTAGCAGATCTGGACGCCCATCGGCATTTCCGGCCGGCCGATCGCGCCCGGCAGGGTCAGGCTTTGCGGGCCGGGACCGGGCCAGAAATCCGCATCGCCCGGCACCAGCCGCGACAGGCCGATCGGCTGGAGAATCGAGCGGAGCGGCAGATATTCGCCATAGGGGACCAGATGCGCCTTGTCATAGCGGCCCGCGAGCCGGGCGTCGGGGGTGACGATGAAGAGGCTGTTGTTCGCGCCGGCAAGGACGCGATCGGTGTAGCCGCCCATGTCGCGGTCCTTGAAATAGACCTTGGTGCCGCCGGTCATCAGCAGATCGCCGGGGCCAAGGAGCGAGGCGAGCCGATCGCGCCATTCCGGTTCCATGTCGAGATAGGCCGGGATCGCTGCTTCGGGCCAGAAGATGAGGCGCGGGGCGGGGCGGGGCCGACCCGACAGAGTGGCGAGCTTGCGGAAGTTCACCTGTTCGAGATGCGCCGAATATTTTTCCGCCTGGCCGATATTGGGCTGAACGACGCGGATGCGCGGCGCGCCGGCCGGAACCGGCGGAGCGGGCACGAGCAGCCCCCAGAGGGACAGGGCGACAAGCGGAGCGGCGAGCGCCGCGGCAGCGCGGAACTGGCGCTGGAGCAGCAGCAGCGGCACGCCGCTACCCAGGATGACGAGCGCGCCGAGGCCGTAGGTGCCGATGAGCGTCGAGGCGATCGCAAGGCCGGTGGGCAGCGCGACGACGCCGAGCGGGTTCCAGGCGAAGCCCGTGAACAGGGTGGCGCGGAGATATTCGGCGGCCAGCCAGAGCGCGGCGAACAGGAGGATGCGCGAAGGCAGCGCAAGCGCCAGGCGGCGACCGGCCCACCATGTCGCCAGCGTGGCGAACGCGGGATAGATGGCGAGATACAGCGACAGGAGGACGACGGCGCCATAGCCGAACCAGTGAGGCATCATGTCCTGAAAGGTGAAGGCGAAGGCGATCCAGTTGAGGCCGAGAGTGAAATGGCCGACGCCGAACAGCCAGCCGCGCAGGGCGGCGGCGCGGCGGTCGGGCGCGGCGTCGATCAGCACCATCAGCGTCGCGAGGCAGGCGAGCGTGACCGGCCAGAAATCAAGTGGGGCAAAGCCCGTCGCCGACAAGAAGCCGGCGAGCAGCGCGGCGACGCGGGGATGGCGGAGCAGGGCGAAGCGCACGAGCGTCAGCGGATCGTCGCCATGGTCGCGCGGCTGCAGGCGTCGGCCTTGTCCCCGCCGCCCGACAGCATCGACGCGGCGACGAAGCCGCCGACGATCAGGACCAGGAAGAGCGCCGAGAGCCAGGCAAGATATCTTTCGATGAACGCCTTGATCGGGCGGCCGAATTTCCAGAACAGGAAGCCCACCAGCATGAACTGGAACGCGCGCGAGAGGATGCTGGCCCACAGGAACGTCACCAGCGGCAGGCCGATGAAGCCCGCAGTGATGGTGATGAGCTTGAACGGGATCGGCGTCGCGCCCTTGATCAGGATGATTTCGGCGCCATATTCGCGCAGATAGCAGGCCGCGACCGGGAATTTGGCGGCAAGTCCGAGCGCGGCCAGTATCTGTTGGCCCAGCGCTTCGTAAAGGAAATAGCCGATCGCATAGCCCAGCAGCCCGCCCAGCACCGAAGCGAGGGTGCAGATGAAGCCGAAGCGGATCGCGCGTTCGGGGCGCGCGAGGCACATGAGGCCGAGCAACGGGTGCGGCGGTATCGGGAAAAAGCTGGATTCGAGGAAACTGATGACGAAAAGCCAGCGTTCGGCATGGGCGTGCGCCGCCTTGGCCAGGGTCCATTGGTAGAGCCGGGTGAGCATCGAGCGGGGACCTAGCCGAGATCGTTTCCGCTCGCCAGCGCTTTTGCTGTTCCAGGCTTTTGGGCGGGTTGCGGCGGGGGGCGACGTGCGCCTATGAGCGGAGCCGTGCGAGATGAGGCAGACATGCGGCCCAAGGGCAACCCCGACGGTGCATGAGCGGGTGACGGCGCCGCAGGGCACGGGCGGCCGCTATGGCGATGCCGGAGACGCGCGAGGGCGCGCGCTGGGGCTGGCGCTCGCGGTCATGATCAACACGCTGCTGCTGTTCGCGCTGCTGACGGTCGCGCCCAAAATCTGGGAACCGAAAAAGGAGCGGCGGATGCCGGTCAGCTTCACCCTGTCGGACGATCCCAAGCCGGGCAAGACCGCCGCGCCCAGGCAGGCCGCGCCGGAAAAGACGCCCGATGCGGAAAAACCGGTGACGCCCCGCCCGGTCGAGCGCGTGCCGCCGCCGGAAACGCCGGCGTTGCCCTTCATCGTCATGAGCCGCGAGGACATGGCGTCGGGCGACATCGGCAAGCTGGCCAGGCGCGGCGGCGGCGCGAGCGCGGCCGGAGCGGACAGCGCGGCTGCCTATGGCCCCGGCGAAGGACCGGGCGGCGAGCGGCTGTATGACGCCGAATGGGTGCGCGAGCCGACCGACGCGGAGCTTGGCCCCTATATGCCCGCCAATGCGCCGCCCGACGGATGGGGGCTGGTCGCGTGCAAGACGGTCGAGCGGTTCCGCGTCGAAAATTGCCAGATCTTGGGCGAGCATCCGCTGGGGTCGGGGCTGGCCAAGGCGGTGCGGCTGGCCGCGTGGCAGTTTCTGGTCCGTCCGCCCCGGATCGGCGGCAAGGCGCAGGTGGGAGAGTGGGTGCGGATCAAGATCGATTACAAGGAACGGCGGGTAGTGGAGTGAGGTGGCGGCACGGCGATAATCCTGGTCGCCGGCGGGAGGCCATGGCATCATGGCCGACAGCAAACTTTCCTTCGCCCCGGATTTTCGGCTATTCAGCCACCATGAGTGTCATCCTGCCTAATCGGATCGTCGGTACGTGCGCGTCGGGCCGCTGAAAATCAAATTGCAGTTGTTATGCGGCGACGGCTTCGCGATGGGGCCGGGCAAGGCGGACCTGTTGGAAGCGATCGACATGGAGCAGTCGATCTCAGGCGCGGGCCGCGCGCTGGGGATGAGTTATCGTCGCACCTGGCTGCTGGTGGACGAGATGAACCGATGTTTCCAGGATAAGCTCGTCGAGACGCTGGCCGGCGGCGGCAGGGAGCGGGGCGCGCGAGTGACGCCGTTCGGGCATCGCGTGCTTGCGGCCTATCGCGCGGCTGAGGTGGAGGCGGCCCGTGTGGGCGACAGCGCAGCCTATGCGGAATTGATCGGGATGCTGCTCGATGAACCGCGCGCCGACAAGCCACAAAAACCGGAAACCTGACGCTCTGCTTTTCTCGATCGAGGGCATGCCGATTGCCCGCCTTGCCCGTCGCGAAAAGCTCTATATATCATAGAATATAGAGATTCGCTGGTGACCACTTGCCGGCAGGCAAAGGGATATTCGTGCGCTTTCATTCCGCTACTCCGCTGTCCTGCGCGGCGGCATTCGCCTTCGTCATGCCTGCCGCAATGGCGCAGGACCAGGCCGACCCGTCCGCCGACGCCGGCAGCAGCAGCGTCCAGCCGATCATCGTCACCGCCCGCCGTCGTGCGGAAGATGCGCAATCCGTGCCAGCGGCGCTTTCCGTGGTCGGCGGGGCGCATCTCGACCGGTCCTATACGGTCAATAGCGGGCAACTGAGCCAGCTGGTCCCCGTGCTCAATTACAGTTCGGCCAATCCGCGCAATACCGCTTTCACCATCCGGGGCCTGGGCAGCAGCGTGGTCGCGGTCAGCCAGGCGAATGACGGGCTGGAGCCAGGCGTCGGCTTTTACGTCGATCAGGTCTATCACGCGCGCCCGGCGACGGCCGCGTTCGATTTTACCGATATCGACCAGATCGAGATAATGCGCGGGCCGCAAGGGACGCTGTTCGGCAAGAACAGCACAGCGGGCGCGATCAGCATCGCTAGCCGCCTGCCCAGCTTCACGAGCCAGGGCAGCGCCGAGCTGTCCTATGGCAGCGACAATTTCCTTCAGGCCAAGGCATCCGTGTCGGGGCCGGTCAGCGACAGGTTGGCATTTCGCCTGTCGGGCCTGTCGACGCGACGGGATGGCGTGATCCGCAATGTCGCGACCGGGCGCAAACAGAATAATATCGGCAATCAGGCGGTGCGGGGCCAGTTGCTCTACAAGCCGTCCAAGGATTTTTTGCTTCGCCTGATCGGCGACTTCGCCAATTTCCAGAGCAATTGTTGCACGCAGGTGCATGTCCGCACCGCACCCACGCTGAAGGTTCCGGCGCGGCAATATGCGGCGCTGGCGGCCAATGTGCCCGGTGGTCCCTATGTGCCGCCAAGTTTCAATCCCTATGACCGGGTGACGGACATTGACGCGCCGCTGAGCGTCAATACGAACGAAGGCGGCGTTTCCGCGATCATCGACCGGACTCTGGGCGAAGCGACGCTGACGTCCGTAAGCGCCTGGCGCTTTTGGAATTGGGATGCAGCCAACGACCGCGACTATACCGGCATCCCGATCCAGTTGATCCAGCATATTCCATCGCGGCAGGACCAATTCAGCCAGGAAGTGCGTATCGCTTCCAGTGGCGACGGGCCGCTGAGCTATGTGGGCGGGCTTTATTTCTTCCGGCAGAAGATCGTCGGACGACCGATCTCCATCTATGGGCCGCGCGCGGCCTACTGGCTGCTGTTTACGGATTCGGATCTGCTCGATGGCTATGGCACCGATGGCCATACCGATTTCCGGTCCGACAGCTATGCCGTCTTCGGCGAGGTCAACTGGCGGCCCGCCGCCCGGCTGACGATCACCGGGGGGCTGCGCTACACCTATGAGGAGAAGGAAGGGACCTACGACAGTTTCACGTTCGGCGGGCTAGCGACCGTGACCGCCGCGCAGCGCACCCAGCAGCTGTCCATCCTGCGCGGGCAGAGCTATGCCGCCAGCGACAGGGATGGCGACGTTACCGGGCGCGCGAACATCTCCTATGCCTTCACCGACGGCGTGCTGGGCTATGCCAGTTTTGCGCGCGGCGCCAAGTCCGGCGGCATCAATATGTCGGGCCTGCCGCTCGACAATAATAATCTGCCGGCGATCAACACCGCGGTGATCAGGCCAGAGAAGACCATCGCATACGAAGTGGGCCTGAAGACAAGCGCGCTGGACCGGCGGCTGATCGTCAACGTCGACGCCTATTATACGCAGGTGAAGGATTACCAGACCAATGTTACCGATACCGGCGCGGCGGTGGCGTTGCGCACCTACCTGGCCAATATTCCCAAGGTGCGGGTGAAGGGCGTGGAGGTGGACGCGATCGCGCAGATAAGCCGCGATTTCCAGTTGCGCGCGTCAGCCGCATACGCCGACGGGGCCTATGTTTCCTATCCCGGCGGTCCGTGCCCCATCGAACGTATCGGCACGGGTGCATCGGCATGCAACCTGTCAGGCCGCGGGCTGCCGGGCCTGCCCGGCTGGTCGGTGACGATCGGGGGTGACTATGCCCGCCAGGTCGGCGCGGCGACTGTTATCCTGCACGCCGATGCCAGTTCGCGCACGAAGAGTTCGAGCGATCCGACCGCTTCGGCCTATACGGTCATCCGGGACTATACGGTCGTGAACGGGAGCATCGGTGTACGCGCCGGCCGTTTCGAGGTGGCGGTGTTCGCGCGCAACCTGTTCAACAGGAATTACATGCAGAACCTGACCATTCAGGTCGGCAATTCGGGTTTGATCGTCGGGACGCCCAGTGATCCCCGCACGATCGGCTTCACATTGCGCATGCAGCAATGACATCAAGGGATGGCGATGGACGCCGCCGTGCCGCCGTCCGTCCCGCGATACCCGGCAATAATAACCTATTTGGAACATTATGGTTGACATCGTCACGCTGATATGGCACATGCGTAGACACTGAGAAATTGTGAGTCGCCGCTGCGGCGGGGTGCGAAGGTCGGTTCCGGGAGGGATCGGCCTTTTTCGTGTCCTGACGCGCTGCGACGAAATGGGGGATCGCATGGCTGGGGACGGGACGGGCGGGTCTGGTGGGGGAAAGCGTAGCGGATCTATCCGCCATTATGCCAAGCAGGGCAGGGCGGTGGTGCTGGACGCCGCATCGGCGATGGCGGCGAGCGAGGAGCGCGGGCCGGACCGGGAGGCGACGGACCAGGCGGCGCCCGAACGGCAGGCTTCAGGGCGGGGCGTGCAGTGGCGGGCGACGCGCAAGGACGGGTGGACGCCGGCCAGGCGCCAATTGTTCATGGAGACGTTGCAGGCGACCGCCAATATCGCCGAGGCGGCGCGCGCGGCGGGCAAGTGTGTCAGCAGCGCCTATACGCAAAAGAAGCGCGATCCGGCCTTTGCCCGCGAATGGTCGCAGGCGCTGGCGGTGGGCTATGACGAATTGTCGGCGCTGTTGTTGCGGCAGGCGCTGTTCGGCGTCGAACAGGAGGAAGTGACGACCGACGCGGCGGGCGAGGTCAAGAGCTGACCATCGCCGCGCTCGGCATCGGCGATGTCGAGCCTGCCGAGGCGACGATCGCGATTACGGGCGACGCGATCATGCCCCCCAGCCCGGTGCATGTGCGCGCGGTGGACGACGGCGCGGGGGGCTGGTCGGTCGGCTGGACGCGGCGCAGCCGCACCGGCTGGCGCTGGATCGACGGGGCAGACGTGCCGATGGCCGAAGAGAATGAACTTTACGCTGTCGAGATAACCGACGGCAGCGGCGCGTTTCGAAGCGCGCAGGTCCCTGTTCCGGCATTTCACTATGACGCTGCGATGCGGAGCGCCGATCTGGCCGCGGGGCATGGGGGGCCGTTTTCGGTCCGCATCAGGCAGATGGGCGCTCACGCGGCCGGTCGGTGGGCCGTAATTTCCCTGGCGGCCTGACTTTTTTCGATTGAAGGAGCATCAGACATGACCATGGAAACCACGCCGCGCTGGGCGATGCCGATGCTGCACGCCGGGCAGGCGCAGAAGGAATTGTTCCACAATGAAGCGCTGGCGCTGATCGACATGCTGTTGCACGGGCGGGCCGAAAGCGCCGATGACAGCGCCCCGCCTTCCAGCCCTGCCGCCGGCCAATGCTGGATCATTGCCGCCGGCGCTTCAGGCGCGTGGGCGGGGCGCGATGACGCGCTGGCCCTCTGGACGCCGGGCGGATGGCGGTTTGTCGTGCCGGAAGAAGGGCTTGCCCTATGGGTCGCCGACCGGGGGCATGCGATGCACTATGACGGAACCGATTGGCATGATGGGGCATTGAGGGCGGACGGACTGTATCATGACGGCGCGCGCGTGGTGGGTGCGCGTCAAACGGCCATCGGCAATCCCGTTGGCGGGACAGTGATAGATGTCGAAGCGCGCGCCGTCATTTCGGCGATATTGGTCGCTATGCGCGCCCATGGTCTGATCAATCCATGAGAGCTGATGATTTCATCACCATTACATTGACGTAGCCTGACGAGCATTTGCGGTTGATTGGAAAGAGATTATAACTGCGGCATAATAGCAACAGTTTAGGCAATTGTGCGCTTGCCATGAAACTTTCCACCCGTTACAGGGTTTTCCCAGTCCTTCGTGACACTCTTGAAAGGGGATTTTTATGCGGAAGCTCGCCCTCGCGGCTGCGCTCGCGACAACCGCCCTGGCTACTCCGGCCATGGCGCGCGACGACAGTTGGTACATCGGTATCGATTCCGGTATCACCATTACTGAAGACCAGAACATCACTTACACGCCGGGTTACACCACCCCGACGCTGACCACGAGCGCCGAATACCACAAGGGCTGGGACGTTGACGGCGTTGTCGGTTACGACTTCGGCGGTTTCCGCCTGGAGGCCGAAGCCGCCTACAAGCGCGCCAAGGTCGACCTGAGCGAGAGCGGTTTCGGCGGTGCTACATCGGCCCTGTCGTTCATGCTGAACGGTTTGCTGGACTTTGGTCCCGATGACGGCCTGCAGGGCTTCATCGGCGGTGGTGCCGGTATCTCGCGCGGCAAGCTGGCCACCGACATCGTGAACGATTCGGATACGGGCTTCGCCTGGCAGGCGCTGGCTGGCGTTCGCTATCCGTTGACCGACAATGTCGACGTGTCGCTGAAATATCGCTTCTTCAATCAGGACGATATCAAGCTGGTTTCCGGCTTCAACACGACCGGCGGCCCCGCCGGCGCTTCGGTTGAAACCAAGCTGCGGACGCACAGCGTGCTGCTGGGCCTGGCGTATAATTTCGGCGAGCCTGCCGCTCCGCCGCCGCCTCCCCCGCCTCCCCCGCCTCCGCCGCCTCCCCCGCCGCCTCCGCCGGTGGCCGAGTGCAGCCCTGGACCGTATATCGTGTTCTTCGAATGGGATAAGTCGGACGTCACTCCTGACGCCGCGACCATCCTGGACAACGCGGTGTCGGCCTACAGCAACTGCGGCAGCGCCCAGGTCATGCTGGCGGGTTATGCGGACAAGTCGGGTTCGGCTTCGTACAACGTCGGCCTGTCGCAGCGCCGCGCCGATGCGGTCAAGAGCTACATGGCTTCGAAGGGTATCCCCGACGGTGTCATGACGACCCAGGCGTTCGGTGAAACGAACCCCCGCGTCGAAACTGCCGACGGCGTTCGCGAACTGCAGAACCGTCGCGTGGAAATCACCTACGGTCCGGGTTCGGGCATGTAATATTGCACGATCCCGTTCAGGGGTCGTGAAGCAGAAGGGGCCGGTCGCAAGACCGGCCCCTTTTTTGCGTTGATGCGGAATCCGGGGTAAACAGCCGGCCAGTTGAACAAGGAATATGCCCGACTGGCGAACGGTTCGGGGGCGTCCGCAGGCTATGGCGGATGACAATTGCTTGCGATTGCGCAACAAAGCGTCGGTTCCGGCGTTCGCTTCCCAGCCGACCTATTCCACAGGAGCATATGATGAGACATTTGGCCGCGACGATGCTGGGGCTTTCCATTGCGACGCTGGGCGCCGGATGCACGACGCCCTACCGCGATCAGGCTGCTCCTGCTGCGTCAGCTTCACTGATGGCGGGCGACGGCAGCGCGCGCGGGACGGCAACGGTCACGCAGACGAGCGACGGGCTGCATGTCAAGGTCATGGCGGCCGGGCTGACGCCGGGCGTGCATGCCGCGCATGTGCATACGACCGGCCTGTGCACGCCGCCCGCCTTCACCAGCGCCGGCGGGCACTGGAACCCGACGGGCCGGCAACATGGCAGGGACAATCCCGCAGGCATGCACATGGGGGACATGCCCGACCTGATCGTGGCACCGGATGGAACGGGCATGCTGGAATATGTCATTCCGGGCGGCATGATCGCAACAGGTTCGATGCCGTTGCTGGACGCTGACGGTGCGGCGATCGTGATCCACGCCTCTCCCGACGACAACAGGAGCGATCCTGCCGGAAATGCCGGCGCGCGGATCGCGTGCGGCGTGCTCAGCGCATCCTGACCCGATCGGCGAGGTAGCGCCCGACGACATGATAGGTCGCCCCGTCAGGGCCAAGGATGCTTTCGAACAGCAGCACCTGATCGACCAGGAAGGCAGGAGTGGCAAGCCCGCCATGCCTGGTGACGAACATGTCCGTCGGCCTGCTTCCCGCGCCGAGGCGCGCCAGCGTAATATGGGGCAGATAGGCGCGGCGTTCGGGCGGCATCCCCGCGTCGACGCAGAGCCGGTCGATCTTGCGATGGAGGTGAGCGAGCGGCTCCCTGGGCGAAAGGCCCGCCCATAGCGCGTTGACATGGCCACGGTGATCGAACCGTCCGAGGCCGGCGCACGCGGTTTTGAACGGTGCGAAGGACAGTCGGCCCAGCGCCGCTGCAATGTCTTCCGCCTGGCGCGCGTCAACCTCGCCGATGAAGCGCAGGGTTATATGCAGTTGCGATGCGTCCTGCCATCGCGCGCCTTCCACACCGTGCATCAGCGATTGCAGGGCTGCCATGATGGCGGCGGGCGGGCGGATGGCGACAAATAGCCGGTGCATCGGGTGATGATAGCGGGGGCAGGTAAATGACGCGAGATCGGACTGGCCGATTCCGGTTTCACTTGAAAAATACCGGCCTTAGCCCGATAATATCGGAAACGGCGAATTCCGCCGTCAAAGGAGATTGGATATCATGGCCAACTGGTCTGACCCCCGACCCAGCATTACGGGATTTGGCGGCGCGACCGCCGCCAGCAGCGCGGCGTTCGACGCCGGGCTGCGGTCCTACATGCTCTCGGTCTATAATTATATGGCCAGCGGCGTCCTGCTGACGGGTCTGGTGGCGATGCTGTTCGCCAGCAGCTCCTATGCAGTACCGGTGCTGACCTCGCCCTTGCGTTGGGTGATCATGCTGTCGCCGCTGGCGATCGTGTTCGCGATGAACATGGGGCTTAATCGCTTTTCGACCGGTGCGCTCCAGGGCATGTACTGGGCGTTTGCGGTGCTGATGGGCCTTAGCATGTCGTCGATCTTCCTCGTCTTCACCGGCGTTTCGATCGCGCAGACCTTCTTTGCGACGGCCGCGGCATTCGCGGGCCTGAGCCTTTGGGGCTATACCACCAAGAAGGATCTGTCGGGCTTCGGCACGTTCCTGGTGATGGGCGTCGTCGGCTTGCTGGTGGCGATGCTGATCAACATCTTCCTGAAATCGACGGTTCTGCAACTGGCGATCAGCGCGATCGGCGTACTGATCTTCGCTGGCCTGACCGCCTATGATACGCAGCGGATCAAGAGCCTGTACGCGCATGTCGCGGGCAGCGACATGGCCGGCAAGGTCGTCATCATGGGGGCGCTGAGCCTCTATCTCGACTTCATCAACATGTTCACCTTCCTGCTGAACTTCATGGGCAGCCGCGACTGATCTGAACCTTTCGATAAAAAAACAAAGGCCCGGTGGAGCGATCCACCGGGCCTTTTTGGTTGCAGTGCGGCTTTCAGGCCGGCTGATCGCCCTGCATCTTCGCGATCAGGGCATTGTCCATTTCCTTCTGCCGCTGATAGGCGGGGCGGGCTTGCAGCCGCGACGCATAGGCTTCGAAGGCAGGGCGCGCGGGCATGGTGCCAAAGGCAAGGCCCCAGTCGATCTGCGATCCCACATAGACATCGGCGGCGGTGAACCGGTCGCCGCAGATCCAGCCATCGCCCGAAACCGCCTGTTCAAGCGCGTTCAGCGTATCGTCCAGCGTGCCGTAGCCGGCCATGCGTTCGCGTCCGTCGGGCACGACGAAGCCAAGCGCCTTGTTGGTGATCGCCGATTCCACTGGCCCTGCGGCGAAGAACAGCCAGCGATAATAGTCGCTGCGGGCGTCGAGCGGCGGCGCAAGGTTCGCGGCGGGAAACGCATCCGCCAGATAGGCGCAGATCGCCGCGCATTCGGTGACGACCGCGCCATTGTGGACGATCGCAGGAACCTTGCCCATCGGATTGATGGCGAGATATGCGGGCGCCTTCATGTCGGCGGTAAAGTCCAGAATCTCTGTTTCATAGGGCTGGCCGACTTCTTCCAGCATCCAGCGGGCGATCTGTCCGCGCGACATGGGATTGGTGTAGAGGGTCAGGGTCATGGGAGCGGTCTCCTTGGCGATATCGACATATGCGGCCGCGAATTGGGCGCGTGCCTGGGCAGCCTAGCGAGCATCGCGCACGCATCGAAACAAAAGGGGCAGATCCTACTAAATCGGATCTCGCGCTTAACTAGCACGGATATTCCAGCGGGCAACTGACTACGGACGTCACGAAAATGGGGCGGACCCTTTCGAAGCCGCCCCATATTCCATCGACGATGATGGCGTTATTTCGTGCCTTCCGCCGCCTTCGCCTTGCCGCCCTTCCGGCCCTTTTTGGGTGCGGCGGGGGTGATTTCGAAGGCGAGCGCATCGTCCTTGAACCGCACATGGACCTCGCCGCCATGGACGAGCTTGCCGAACAACAGTTCCTCGGCCAGCGGCTGCTTGATCTTCTCCTGCATCAAACGGCCCATCGGGCGCGCGCCGTAGAGCTTGTCATAGCCCTTTTTCGTCAGCCACGCCTTGGCGTCGTCGTCCAGGGTGATGTGAACATCGCGGTCGGCCAGTTGCAGTTCGAGCTGGAGCACGAACTTGTCGATGACGCGGGCGACGATTTCCGGCGGCAGATAGCCGAACGGCACGATCGCATCGAGGCGATTGCGGAATTCAGGCGTGAAGAGCTTCTTCACCGCATCCTCCTGCACGTCGCCGCGCGTGATGTCGCCAAAACCGATGCCTTCCTTTTCCATGTCGGACGCGCCGGCATTGGTGGTCATGATCAGGATGACATTGCGGAAATCGACGGTCTTGCCGTGATGATCGGTCAGGCGGCCATTATCCATCACCTGCAACAGGATGTTGAACAGGTCTGGATGCGCCTTTTCGATCTCGTCGAGCAGCAGCACGCAATGCGGGCTCTGGTCGATGGCGTCGGTCAGCAGGCCGCCCTGGTCGTAGCCGACATAACCGGGGGGCGCACCGATCAGGCGGCTGACCGAATGGCGTTCCATATATTCGGACATGTCGAACCGCTGAAGCGGAATGCCGAGCAGGGAAGCGAGCTGGCGGGCGACTTCGGTCTTGCCCACGCCGGTGGGGCCGGAGAAGAGATAGTTGCCGATCGGCTTGTCGGGATCGCGCAGGCCCGCGCGCGACAGCTTGATCGCCGACGACAGCGTCTCGATCGCCTTGTCCTGGCCGAAAACGACCCGCTTCAAATCCGTGGTGAGCGTCGCCAGCGTCGTCTTGTCGTCGCTCGACACGGTCTTGGCGGGAATACGCGCCATGGTTGCGATGACCGCTTCGATTTCCCTGGGGGTGATCACCTTCTTGCGCTTGGACGGCACCACCAGCATCTGCATCGCGCCGACTTCGTCGATCACGTCGATCGCCTTGTCGGGCAGCTTGCGGTCGTTGATGTAGCGCGCCGACAGCTCGACCGCCGCCTTGATCGCGTCGGGGGTGTATTTGACATGGTGATGATCCTCGAAGGCGCTGCGCAGGCCGGCGAGAATCTTGATCGTGTCCTCGATCGTAGGTTCGTTGACGTCGATCTTCTGGAACCGGCGCAACAGCGCGCGATCCTTTTCGAAATGGTTGCGGAACTCCTTGTAGGTGGTCGAGCCGATGCAGCGGATCGTACCGCCCGAAAGCGCGGGCTTGAGCAGGTTGGAAGCATCCATCGCACCGCCGCTCGTCGCTCCGGCGCCGATCACGGTGTGAATCTCGTCGATGAACAGAACCGCGTGCGGCATTTTTTCCAGTTCGGTGACGACGGCCTTCAGCCGCTCCTCGAAATCGCCGCGATAGCGGGTGCCCGCGAGCAGCGCGCCCATGTCGAGCGAATAGATGACCGCTTCGAGCAGCACGTCGGGAACGTCGCCCTCGATGATCTTGCGCGCCAGCCCCTCGGCAATGGCGGTCTTGCCGACGCCGGGATCGCCGACATAGAGCGGGTTGTTCTTTGACCGGCGGCACAGGATCTGGATGGTGCGATCCACCTCGGCCGAGCGACCGATCAGTGGGTCGACCTTGCCACGCGCCGCCTTTTCATTGAGGTTGACGGTGAACTGATCGAGGGCGCTGTCCTTCTTACCCTTGCCGTCCTGCACCTTCTTCTCCTCTTCGGAAGCGCCCTTGGTTTCCTGGCTCTCGGGCGCGGGGGTGCCTTTGCCGACCCCGTGGCTAAGGAAGGAAACCGCGTCGAGGCGGCTCATATCCTGCTGCTGCAGGAAATAGACGGCATAGCTTTCCCGTTCGGAGAACAGCGCGACCAGCACATTGGCGCCGGTCACTTCATCCTTGCCGGAAGACTGCACGTGAAGAATGGCGCGCTGGACGACGCGCTGAAAGCCGCTGGTGGGGGAGGGGTCGGTCTCGCCCTCCACCTTGAGGCTGTCGAGTTCGGTGTCGAGATATTGGGTGACGGCATCGCCCAGTTCGCCCAGTTCCACGCCGCACGCCTGCATCACCTTGGACGCATGGTCATCGTCGATCAACGCGAGCAGCAGATGTTCGAGCGTCGCATATTCATGCTTGCGGTCCGACGCATGGGTCAGCGCATTGTGCAGCGTGGTTTCGAGGGCGGCGGCGAAAGAAGGCATGTCGGTCTACTCCTGGCCCCACACAGGGGCATTGGTGAACCAGATGTCGGCATTGCTCGCTCGCGGATCAAGCCCAGGGGTCCGCGATTGCGAATTGCCAGACTGCCGATGCCCGATGGGGCCTTTCAAAGGCCGGCAGGGGGCAGGGCGCGGGTTCATTTATTGAATAACGCCTCGGCAATTGCCTTATGGTTAACGGCGCCTTCGATCTTTGCTCTGGTTCTGGCTATTTCGCCTTCAAGCGCCTTGATGCGCGCTTCCAGTTCGATCACGGACAATGGGTCCAGATCCTGCCGCAGCAGCTGGGCCAGGGGGTCATCGGCCCTTTTTGGCAGATACTCTTCCATGTCCATGTCCCCAATGTTGACCCTGTTGATCAGTCTGTCAATAAGGGCGGGCATGTCGATGCGATGAAATTTGTGCGATGCAACACGGGGGCGCCGGGGGCAGCGATTATGGCCGAGATGATGGACGTGCCCATGGAGATGACCGCCATCGCCATCAGCGCGCCGGGCGGGCCGCAGGTGCTGGTCCCGCAACGGCGGCCCGTGCCCCGGCCCGCGGCCGACGAGGTGCTGATCAGGGTCGCCGCGGCGGGCGTCAACCGGCCAGACATCCTGCAGCGGATGGGTAAATATCCCCCGCCGCCGGGGGCATCGGATATTCCGGGGCTGGAAGTTTCCGGCACGGTGGTGCGCGCCGGCGAAGCGGCCGATATGATGATCGGCCAGCGCGTCTGCGCGCTGCTGGCAGGCGGCGGCTATGCCGAATATGTGGTGGCGCCTGCGGGCCAGTGCCTGCCGGTGCCCGAAGGGTACGACATGGCCGAAGCGGCGGCGCTGCCCGAAACGCTGTTCACGGTGTGGACCAACCTGTTCGAGCGCGCTTATGCGGTGGGCGGCGACACCGTGCTGGTTCACGGCGGCACCAGCGGCATCGCGACGATGGCGATTTCGCTGTGCCGGCTGTTCGACATCGACATCATCGTTACCTGCGGCAGCGATGAAAAATGCCGCGCCGCGCTGGATTGGGGTGCGAGCCACGCGATCAATTATCGCACGCAGGACTTCGTCGCCGAGGTAAAGCGGATCACCGGCGGGCGTGGGTGCCAGGCGGTGCTGGACATGGTCGGCGGCGATTATCTGCCGCGCAACCTGGAATGCCTGGCCGACGATGGCCGCCATGTGTCGATCGCGGTGCTGGGCGGCGCCAGGACCGAGCTGTTCATTCCCGCGATCATGCAAAGGCGGCTGACCATCACCGGATCGACGCTGCGTGCGCGATCGGTATTGTTCAAGAGCCTGGTCGCGGACGAGATCATGCGGACCGTCTGGCCCTTCGTCGAGGAAGGCAGGCTGCGCCCGGCGATGGACCGGACGTTCGCGCTCAAGGACGCGGCCAAGGCGCATACGCGGATGGATGCGGGCGAACATGTCGGAAAGATCGTGCTGACGATCTGACTATCTTGTCAGTGGTGACGTAGTATTTCCGTCATATTCGGTGCGGAATTGTAACACAGGCGCTGTAGTGGCTTGCTCCCGAGGACAATAGCTCGGGGGCTGTTTTCATGAACGCAATTACCCGCCTGCCATTCCTGGCGGACCTGGATGAAGATGCAGAGGGCGCCTTGCACTTTCCCGAACGGGAGGGTGGCGAGCGTCGCCGCTTTCGCACCGTCTGGATTTCCGACATTCATCTGGGCACGCGCGGCTGCAACGCGAAGCTGCTGATTGATTTTCTCGACAATGTCGACAGCGATACGATGTACCTTGTGGGCGACATCATCGACGGCTGGCGGCTCAAGAAGCGCTTCTATTGGCCCGCCGCCCATAATGATGTCGTCTGGCGGGTGATGAAGCGGGCCAAGCGCGGCACGCGCGTCGTCTATATTCCCGGCAATCATGACGAAATGTTCCGACAGTTCACCGGCATGAATTTCGGTGGTGTCGAAATCCGGCGCAAGGCGATTCACCAGACCGCCGACGGCCGCAAGCTGCTGGTGCTGCATGGCGACGAGTTCGACACGATCATGCTGGCGCATCGCTGGCTCGCCTTCGTCGGCGACGCGGCCTATTCGATGCTGATGCGGCTCAACCTGATCGTGAACGCGGTGCGCCAGCGGATGGACCTGCCCTATTGGTCGCTGTCGAAAATGGCCAAGCACAAGGTCAAGAACGCGGTGGCGTTCATTTCCAAGTTCGAGGAGGTGGTCGCGCGCGAAGCCGGGGCGCGCGGCGTCGATGGCGTGGTGTGCGGGCATATCCACAATGCCGAGATCCGCGATATCGCCGGCGTCGCCTATTATAATGACGGTGACTGGGTGGAAGGCTGCACCGCGCTGGTCGAACATTTCGACGGACGGATGGAGATATTGCACTGGGCCGACGAAATCGCGGCGCGCGAGCGCGAGGCCGCGGTCGCCGCCGAGCGGCTGGCGGCCTGAGCGCTGATGCTCCCCATGCGCATAGCGATCGTCACCGACGCCTGGAGCCCGCAGGTCAACGGCGTCGTGCGAACGCTTCAGACCATTCGCGCGGAGCTGGAAAAGATGGGCCATGTCGTCCAGGTCTATTCGCCCGACCAATATGGCTCGCTGCCTTGCCCGACCTATCCCGAAATCCGGCTGGCGCTGGCCCGGCCCGGCGTCGTCGGCCGGGCCATTGCCGCCTTCCGGCCCGATGCGGTTCATCTGGCGACCGAAGGGCCGTTGTGCCTGGCCGCGCGCCGTTGGTGCCTGCGCACGGGATTGCCCTTCACCACCGCCTATCACACGCATTTTCCTGACTATGTGGCCCAGCGCACCGGCCTTCCGGCGCGCTGGTTCTGGCGCTATATCCGCTGGTTCCACGGGCCGGCGCAGGCGGTGCTGGTGTCGACCGCATCGGTGCAGCGCCAGTTGCGCGCCCATGGCGTATCGCAGGTGCGCGACTGGGGCAGGGGCGTTGACCTCGACGCCTTCACGCCCGACGCGCCGCCGCCCGCCCTGTTCGCGGACCTGCCGCGCCCGATCCAGCTCTATGTCGGGCGAGTTGCGGTCGAAAAGAATATCGAAGCCTTTCTCGCCGCCGACCATCCAGGGTCGAAGGTCGTCGTGGGCGACGGACCCGCGCGAGCGGCGCTTGAGCGGGCCTATCCCCAGGCGCGATTTACCGGGCCGCTGTTCGGCGCCGACCTGGCCGGCGCCTATGCGGCGGCGGACGTATTCGTCTTTCCCAGCCGGACCGACACGTTCGGGCTGGTGATGATCGAGGCGCTGGCCTGCGGCACGCCGGTCGCCGCCTATCCGGTGACAGGCCCGGTGGACATCGTCACGCCCGACGTGGGCGCGCTGTCCGGCCGGCTGGAGGATGCCATCGCGTCGGCGCTGCGCTGCGATCGGGCGGTCTGCGCCGCCTATGGCCGCCGTTTTACCTGGAGCGCCAGCGCGCATCAGTTTCTGGCCGGCCTGCATCCGATCGAGGTGGAGACGCTGCCGCAAAGAGCCTGACGCTTTTTCTTGCCGTTCCGCCCGCGATGCATTATCTCGGGCCCCTGCGCGGCCGCCCGGATTGGGCGGCCCTTATTGTTTCAGGTTTCGGAGAGTCACGTGTCCCAGCCCCTCATGCCCCATGCCACCGCCAGCTGGCTGGTCGACAATAGCGCGCTCAGCTTTGACCAGATCGCGGAATTTTGCGGGCTTCATATCCTTGAAGTGCAGGCGATCGCCGACGATACCGCCGCGACCAAATATACCGGCCGCGATCCCGTCCGCGCGCATGAGATCACGATGGAGGAAATCCACAAGGGCGAGGCCGATCCCGACTATCGGCTGATGATGCTCAAGGGCCCCGAGCCGGTTCGCCGGACCAAGGGGCCGCGCTACACGCCGGTCAGCAAGCGGCAGGACAAGCCCGACGGCATCGCCTGGATTTTGCGCAACCACCCGGAAATTTCGGACGGCGCGATCGGCAAGCTGATCGGCACGACCCGCACCACCATCGCCGCGATCCGCGACCGCAGCCATTGGAACATTTCCAACATCACCCCCAAGGATCCGGTGACGCTGGGCCTGTGTTCGCAGCGGGAACTGGACGCGCTGGTGGCCAAGGCAGCCAAGAAGGCGGGCATCGAGGCGCCCACCGATTCGCGTCTCGACGGCGATCGCGCAGCCCTGATCGAAGAGCTGCGGCGTGAGCGCGACGACGCCGCAAGGCGCGCCGAAGAGGCCCTTGCCGCCGGGTCCGACCTGGTGTCCGATGTCGCCAAGATCGTCGACCCCTTCAGCAGCAACAAGGGATAGGCACAAAGCCGTAACGTCAGCCGCGCGGACGGTTCCGCGCGGCCTTGCGCGCGCGGTTGACGCTTGCGTCAAGTAGAGACTTGACCTAGGTTCTCTTCAATGGAGAACATAGAAAAGGTCTGGAGAGAGCAGTACCGGCACCCGACGCCGTGGGACCAGACATTCCCGCCGCTGTCGATGGGCGATATGGTCACGCGCAGCGCCGACGCGCATCCCAATGCCCATATGATCGACTTTTTCGGTCGCAAGTTCAGCTATCGCCAGATGATGCGGGCCATTCGCCGCGTATCGTGCGGATTGCAGGCGATGGGTGTCGGCAAGGGCGACCGCGTCGGCCTGTACCTGCCCAACACCCCCCATTATGTCGCGGCCTATTATGGCGCTCTGCTGGCCGGTGCCATCGTCGTCAATTTCTCGCCGCTCTACACGGCCGCGGAACTGGAACATCAGGTCGAGGATAGCGGGACGAAGGTCCTTTTCACCCTGTCGGCCAAGGCGCTGCTGCCGACCGCGCTGGAGGTGCTGGACCACAGCAGCCTCGAAGCGCTGGTGGTCGGATCGATCGCGGAGGTTTTGCCAGGGCCAAAGGCGCTGTTGTACCGGCTGTTCAAGCGCGGCGAAGTCGCCGATCTGCCCGACGACCCGCGCGTGCTGCGCTACGACCGGCTGATCGCCAACAAGGGCAGGTGCGCCCCCGTCGCCATCGACGCCGAACGGGACATCGCGCTGCTGCAATATACCGGCGGCACCACCGGCACGCCCAAGGGCGCGATGCTGACCCACCAGAATCTGACCGCCAATGCGCGGCAGGTGCAGGCGATAGACCCGCGCCACGATGAGCAGGACCGGATCATCGGCGTGCTGCCCTTCTTCCATGTCTTCGCCAACACCTGCACGCTCAATCGCACCATATTGAACGGCGGCGAAATCGTCATGCTGCCGCGGTTCGAGGCGGTTCAGGTGCTGGCGGCGGTTCAGCGGGTCAAGGCGACATCGCTGCCGGGGGTGCCGACCATGTTCCAGGCCCTGCTGGATCATCCCGCGATCCGCAATATCGACTTTTCTTCGTTGCAGGCCTGCATATCTGGCGGCGCGCCGTTGCCGCTGGAGGTCAAGCAGCGGTTCGAGGCGGCGACGGGAGCGAAGCTGATCGAAGGCTATGGCCTCACCGAAACCAGCCCGGTGGTTTGCACCAATCCCTATGAGGGGATGAACAAGACCGGCACCGTCGGCCAGCCGGTGCCCGGCACGCGCGTGAAGCTGGTGGATCGCGAGGATCCGTCGCGTCCGCCGCCGCCGGGCGAACCGGGCGAATTGCTGTTTGCCGGGCCACAGGTGATGAAGGGCTACTGGCGGCGGCCGGACGCCGATGCCGAGGTGTTCGTGGGCGAATTTCTGCGCACCGGCGACATCGGCCTGATCGACGAGGACGGCTATGTCCGCATCGTCGATCGGTTGAAGGACATGATCGCGGTCGGCGGCTTCAAGGTCTTTCCCAGCCAGATCGAAACCATCCTCTACCATCATCCGATGGTGAAGGAGGCGCTGGTCATCGGTATTCCCGATCCCTATCGCGGCGAAAGCCCCAAGGCGTTCGTGACCCTGACCGACGGGGCGCACATCGACGGGGCGACGCTCAGGGACTGGCTCAACCCGCAACTGGGCAAGCATGAGCGCGTGGTCGAAGTGGAAGTCCGCTCAGCCCTGCCCAAAACCCTGGTCGGCAAATTGTCCCGCAAGGAACTGGTGGTCGAGGAACGCGCGAAGGCGTCGGCAAAGGCCGCCGAGGTCGTGGCGATCGAGACTGGAACGAGCGGCTGAGCGTTCCTATCTACCCGGCGGTGGCTGGACGGAAGGACGATGACATGGCGCAGGATTTCGCGACGCTTGCCGGAGGGTGCTTCTGGTGCACCGAAGCGGTCTATCAGAACCTGAAAGGCGTGAGCGCGGTCGAAAGCGGCTATATCGGTGGTGCACAGCCCGATCCGACCTATGAACAGGTCTGTTCCGGCACGACAGGCCATGCCGAAGCGATTCGCATCGCCTATGATCCCGACGTCATTTCCTATGGCGATCTGCTCGACATCTTCTTTGCAACGCACGATCCGACGACGTTGAACCGGCAGGGCAATGATGTGGGCACCCAATATCGCTCCGCCATCTTTCCGCACTCGCCCGAGCAGGAAGCGCAGGCCCGCGCCGGCATCGCGCGCGCGCAGGCGGATCGATCCGCGCCGATCGTGACCACGATAGAGGCGGACGCGCCCTGGTATCCGGCGGAGGATTATCACCAGAAATATTGGGAACGGGTGGGGACACGCAATCCCTATTGCCTGGCGACGATTCCGCCCAAGCTGGCCAAGCTGCGCAAGGGATTCGCCGAGCGCCTCGACGCCTGATCGCATCTTCCCTTCTATCTGCCTTTAGGCTGTGGTTAATCCTGGCTATGGCAGGGTGGTTGATGATCAAGCCGGGGAACGCACGATGACGAAGATGCTGATATGGGCGGCGCCGCTGGCGATGCTGACGCTGCCGGGTTGCGTTGCCAAGGCCGCGCTGGATGTCGCGACCATGCCGGTGCGCGCGGGCGCGCAGGCGGCTGACTGGGCGACGACCAGCCAGGACGAGGCCGACCGCAATTACGGCCGCAGGATGCGCGAGCAGGAAGCGCGCGAGGGCAAGGCGCGCAAGAAGGCGGACAAGGAGCGCCAGCGTCAGTGCCGCGATGCGGGATATGACGATTGCTGAGGGATTGAACCGCAAATGGCCGCCCGATCCGCAAGGGGATCGGGCGGCCATTTCGCTGTCATCCTGCACCTGCCCCGCTGGCGCGACCCGAAGGCGGGGAGAGCGGCCAATGCCGTTCGATCAGAATTCCAGGTTGAGCCGGCCATAATAGAAGCCGCCGCTGATGCCATAGGGCGCGTAGGCATTGTAAAGGAAGCCGGCGAACCGGTTCACCGGCTTGACCTTGCTGGGATAGGTGTTGAGCAGATTGTTCGCGCCGAGCGACAGTTTGACCCCCTGCGTCACTTCATAGCCGATTTCCAGATCGACGATGACCTTGGGCTTGAGCACGTCATCCACAAAGTCGCGGAAGCAGACATCACTCACGACGTTCACGGCGCAGGCCGTGAATTCGGCGGTGTGGAAGGCGGGCGCGTTGGCCCGCTGGGTGATCTTGCCATAGCGCGTGGCGCGCAGGTTCATGTTGAAATCGTCCTTTTCCCACAGGACGTTGGCGATGAACTTGTTGCGCGGCGTGCCTTCGCTCAGGTCCCCCTGCTTGGCGCGGCCGATCAGGCTCAGGCCCGACGCCGCAAGCTGCGTGGGGACGGGATCGATATGGGTGAAGATGGTCTTGTTGAAGTTGGCCGACAGGCTGAACAGCGCCGATCCCATATCGCCAAGGCCCGCGCGATAGGTGCCGACGATGTCCAGGCCGCGCGTCCGCGTATCGGCGGCGTTGGAGAAGATCAGGCCGCCGGCGATGCCGTTGATGCCGGCAGCTTGTAGCGCCGCGATGACGGTCGGGCCGCTCAGCGTTTCGCTCAGCAGGATGCGGTCCTTGATCTTGATCTGGTAGGCATCGACGGTGATGTTGAGGTTCGGCGCCGGCGTCAGCACGACGCCCGCCGAGAAGTTGACCGACTTTTCTGGCTTGAGCGGCACCGCGCCCAGCGCCCTTGCCGCCGGACCCGCCACCGGCAGCGCCTGCACCGGCAACAACACGGTCACGCCATTCTGGACGACGCCGATGGTCGATGACGATGCATAATGTTGCTGCTGCAATGTCGGCGCGCGAAATCCGGTGCTGGCGGTGCCGCGAAAGGCGAAACCGTCCATCGGCTCGATGCGGATCGACGCCTTGCCGGTGTCGGTGGTGCCAAAGTCGGTATAATCCTCGTGCCGTCCGGCCAGGCCGAATTCCAGCCCATCGATGATCTTGCCTTCGATATTGAGATAGGCGCTCCAGTTGCTGCGGTCCCATTTGCCCGCGCCTTCGGGCACGAAACCGGTAACGCCCTGCGCGCCGACGCCGGTGCGCTGCACCCCCGCCCACAATGCGCCCGGAGGCGATCTGTAGCCGCCGTCGATGTAAGACGCCGGTTCGCCCTCGCCGATGAAGAAGGTATTTTTCTTATATTCGGCGCCGACCGCCACCGACAGCGGCTCTGCCAGCCCCAGTTCGAATTCCTTGCTCAGGTCGAGATTGTTGGTCCATTCGGTGAAGCGGATCTTGCCCAGATAGAAAGTGGTCGGGCTGGCCGGACCCATGGACGGGTTCAGCGATGTCGTATGTTTGTATTTGATTTCGTTGCGCGAATAGGTGCTGCTGACGTCGACATGGACGCCGCCGCCGACTTCGCCGCGCAGGCCCAGCGCATATTGGAAATCCTCGTCATAGACGTGGATGCGGGGAATATAGCCTTCGGGATAGATTTCGATGATATTGTTCAGCGCGACCGGCGTGCGATAGGTCAGCCAGCCGGCGGCGTGACGCTTGGAAAAGGTGCCGAAGCTATAGGCTTCCAGGCTGTCGCCGATCGGCATCATCGCGTCATAGCCGACATTGCCGCCGATGACCTCGGGCTGTCCCGCCTTGCCCCGGAAACGGTCGGGATCGGCATTGCGCGGGTCGCCGGTGGGATAGAATGTGCCGCCGATGGGCGACCCGTCGACGATGGTACCCGATTGCAGCACGCTGTCCGCTGACAGATGGATGTATCCGCCATCGGGACCGATCGAAAATCCCTTGTTGATCTGGAAACGGCCCTGTTCGCCGCCATTGTCGGCGGTCGCGCCCAGCGTCAGCGCCGCGCCGCCGGACGTGTCGTTCTTCAGGATCACGTTGACGACGCCGGCGATGGCGTCGGACCCATATTGCGCCGATGCGCCGTCGCGCAGCACCTCGATCCGCTGGATCGCGTTGCCGGGGATCAGGTCCAGGTCGGGCGGCGACTGGCCATTCTGCACGGAACCGTTGATGAACAGCGCGGCGCTGTTGTGGCGACGCTTGCCATTGACCAGCACCAGCAGCTGGTCGCCGCCCAGGCCGCGCAGCGACAGCGTGCGCACCGCCCAGCTTGCCCCCGCGCCGTTGTTCGACACGTTGATCGACGGTACCAGCGTGCCGAGCAGGTCGCGAACCGATTGCTTTCCGCTCGATTCCAGGTCCTTGGCGCCCAGCACGTCGATCGGCGCCAGGCTTTCGGCGACGGTGCGCGTGGTCTGGCGCGTGCCGGTGACGATGATCGGGCTGGCCTCCACATCGGGTTCGGCCTGCGGGGCCATCGTGCCCGCTGTCGCATCCGTCCCGGCCCCGGCCTGCGCGAACTGCACGGCCATCGGACGATTGCGGGCCGCGCTGCGGCTGGTCGGCGCGGCGAGGGCGATCACCCCCTTGCCGGCTTCGGAATGGCGCAACGCCGTGCCCGCCAGCAATCGCTCCAGCGCGTCCTGCGTCGACAGCCAGCCGCGCACGTCGCGGCTGCGGAACGACGCCACCTCGTCATAGGGGAACAGGATGCGGATGCCCGACTGGGCCGACAGCGCCCGCAACGCATTGCTCAGCGGTTGCGCCGCTATGTCGAACTTGTGGCGTTGCGACAGGGCGGTGTCGGATTTCGCAGCTGCGAAGGTCTGGGCCGGAGTGACCAGACAGGTGGCCAGGGCCAACCCGGCCAAGGCGTTTCGGATACGCATTTCTCGTTCCCCTGATTACCGGCTCTCTTGCCGAAGTCAGTCATAGAAACGTAGGATTAGCGCCAATCCTCCATATCGGTCATATGAAATGCGCTCATGCGAATGATGCGAACCCAAATGCTGGGCAGGCGCGCGGGAAAATGCACCGGGCCGCCATGTCCATATTGCGGTGCGGCAAATCGGGGCGTCGTCAGCCGCCGGTCTGCAATGTCCAGCGATCTGCGCCGTGCAGACCGAGCGCGGTCAGCCGCCCGCTGCTCCACGCTCCGGTATCTATGCCGATGCGGTTGGCGCGTTCATCCACATCGTCGGTGATGCTGTGGCCGTGGACGACCATGGGGCCGAACGAGCGGCCGTGGTTCAGAAATTCCTGCCTGATCCATCGCAGGTCGGCCGGATCCTGATCCGCCAGGGGAACATGCGGCCGCACGCCGGCGTGAACGAACAGATAGTCGCGCATTTCGAGCCGATCCGGCAGGCCGTCGAGAAAATCGACATGCGCGCGCGGCACATGGTTGAGCAGCCAGCCGGCGATCTCGTCATCGTCCATCGCGGCGCCGCCGTCGGCCGCCAGGCCATAGCTTTCGAGCGTCGCGATCCCGCCGATCCGGCGCAGCGTGCGCGCCGCGCGTGGATCGCCGCGGGCGGCGAGCACGAACACCTCTTCATGATTGCCCTTGAGAATGTGGACATGGCTGCCGGCCTGCGACAGGCTGATCGCATGGGTTACGACCTGCGCGGAATGCGGGCCGCGATCGACCAGATCGCCCAGCAGCACCAGATGAATCGGCAGGCGCGGGCGCCCGGCGACATCCTGCGCGATCAGGTCGAGCAACTGGCCCAGCAGGTCGGCGCGGCCATGAATGTCGCCAATGGCATAGACGAGCCGGTCGTCGCCGATCGACGGCGGGGCCGCTTCATTTCGCACGCGCCTGAACCAACCGACCATGCCGATGTCATCGCACAGCGTTACAGCCGGGGCAATGTCACGCCCTGTTGGCCCATATATTTGCCGGCGCGGTCGGCATAGCTGACCTCGCACGGCTCGTTGCCCTTGAGGAACAGGAACTGGCAGGCCCCTTCATTGGCGTAGATCTTGGCCGGCAACGGCGTGGTGTTGGAAAATTCCAGCGTGACATGCCCCTCCCATCCCGGCTCCAGCGGGGTCACGTTCACGATGATGCCGCAGCGCGCATAGGTGGATTTGCCGAGGCAGATGACCAGCACGTCGCGCGGTATGCGGAAATATTCGACCGTGCGGGCCAGCGCGAAACTGTTGGGGGGGATGATGCAGCAGTCGGTCTTGCGATCGACGAAGCTGTTGGCGGCGAAATCCTTCGGGTCGACGATCACGCTGTCGATATTGGTGAATATCTTGAATTCGTCCGATACGCGCGCGTCATAGCCATAGGAGGACAGGCCGTAGCTGATGCAACCATCGCGCCGCTGGCTCTCCACGAACGGCTCGATCATGCCGGTGGAGAGGGCCTGTTCGCGAATCCATTTATCGGACAAGATCGACATGGGTTTTTCAGCTCTTCCTGACGGGATGAAGGCCAAGGTCCGCAGGACCAAAGGCGTGGGGGAGGAGGTGCGCGAGGCTGTGGCGGACGATCGCATCGCCCTGCGCCGCGCCGCAATAGATCGCTATGGCACGGCCCGCCACCTGCTCCGCCTCGGTCATGACCTGGCGGCACCGGCCGCAGGGCGTGACGATCATGTCGCCCGTCCCGCCGACCACGGCGATCGCGGTCACGTCGGCCAGCCGTCCGAGCGAACTGACGCTGGCCAGCGCCACCGTCTCGGCGCACAGCGACAGGCCATAGCTCGCATTTTCGAAATTGCTGCCGGTGACGATGGCGCCGTCGGCCAGCCTGACTGCGGCGCCGACCGCGAACCGGCTGTAGGGCGCATGCGCATGTGCCATCGCCGCCCTTGCCGCGGCCACGAGTGCGCGCGCGTCTTGCGATATATCGCTCACGGGGTCACCACATTCCACCGCACCGGGCCATCCACGCCTTCGATATGCCGCATGTCGCTCGCCGTCCACATCACCCAGGGCCTTGAGGCATAATCGGGCGGAAAGAAATTGCCGTCCAGCCACAATGTCCGGTTGATGCCGTCGGCGATCCGATAGACCTGCTCGAACGATGCGGACGGATTGAGCAGCACGGGCTTGCCGGCATGGCCTTCGATCTGGTTCACCAGCGTGTTGAGTTCGGCCAGCACGGTGTCGCGGCCGGGCCGGGCGCTACAGGCCGGGTCGAAATCCAGCCGGATGACGGGCGGCAGCGCCGCATTGTCGCGGGGCACGGTCGTAACGAACATCGTTCCCTGGTCCGACGCCCGCCGGCACAGGCTGAAATCGAGCGAAGCGCCGTAGCGCATGCCGGCCGATCGCGCCGCCGCCCAGTTATGGGCAAAGCCGGTGTCGCGCGATCCCTGACCGCGCGCGGCGCGAATATAGGCGAAATCCGCACCCTGCGCCGCCAGCGTGCCCCAGTCGATCGGGCCGCTGGCCGAATCGACCGTCAAGCCCTGCACCGGATAATCGGACCGGGCCGGGGCCCAGCCGCGCGCATGGAGCCACAACCCCGCGCCCAAAAGCATTGCGACGAGCATGATCACGCCGATCCGCGCCAGCGCCTGCCTGAATGTCAGCCCCCCGATGACGTCCTATCCCTTGATGTGCAGCACACAGATCAGCGTGAACAACCGTCGCGCCGTATCGAAATCGACTTTTATCTTGCCGTCCAGCCGTTCCATCAACATTTCGGCGGCGTCATTGTGGATGCCGCGCCGGGCCATGTCGACCGTCTCGATCTGCTGCGGCGAAGCATTGCTGATCGCCTGGTAATAGCTGTCGCAGATCGCGAAATATTCGCGGATCGGCCTGCGGAACCGGCCCAGGCCCAGGATGATCGCTTCCAGCGGCGTGCCGTCTTCGCGCCCCAGTTCGATCACCAGCCGTCCGTCCTCGACGCTCAACCGCACCCGGTAGGGGCCGGCATAGCCGTCGGCATGGACGCGCTGGGGCGCGAACATATTGTCTTCCAGCAGGTCGAAAATGGCGATGCGCCGTTCCTGCTCCACGTCGGCATTGCGCCACAGGATCGTGCGGTCGTCCAGCGTGATGTCTATGATGCGGGGATCGGCCATGGCGAAGGCTTTCGTCCCTGCGGCGCGGCGCGGACAATTGCAAGCAAATCCGCGCATGCCATGATTCATCCACAGCTATGGCCCGGTCGTATCGACCTTGGGCCTTGCGATTTGGATGCGGGCGCGCGATGACCGGCGCATGGTCGAACTCGTGAAGATGACGCCCGACGCCGCCGGCGCGGGTCCCCAATTGCCGCGCAATGTGGAGGCGGAAGCTGCGCTGCTGGGCGCGCTGATGATCGACAATCGCATTGCCGAGGATGTTCAGCTCAAGCTGCGCGCCGAACATTTTTTCGAACCGCTGCACGGCCGCATCTATGACGCGGTGATGAAGCTGCTGGAACGCGACATGATCGCCAATCCGGTGACCTTGAAGCCGATGCTGGAACAGGACCCGGCGCTCAAGGAACTGGGCGGCGCGGGCTATCTGGCCCAACTTACCGGCAATGGCGCGGCGCTGATCGGCGCGCGCGACTTCGCGCAGCAGATATACGATCTCGCGCTGCTGCGCGAACTGGTCGGGGTGGGCCGCGAACTGGTGGAAAATGCGCTCGACACCAGCGAGGACGTCAATCCCCGCGAACAGATCGAAGCGGCCGAAGTCGCGCTCTACAAGGTGTCGGAGGGGGAAGGGGAGACCGGATCGGTCAAAAGCTTTCTCACCGCCTCGACGATGGCGGTGCAGGTCGCCGAACGCGCGCTCAACAGCGGCGGCCACCTGTCGGGCATCACCACCGGCATCAACAGCCTCAACGCCAAGATCGGCGGCCTTCACAATTCCGATCTCATGATCCTGGCCGGCCGCCCCGGCATGGGCAAGACCTCGCTCGCCACCAACATCGCCTATAACGCCGCCTCCCGCTGGGTGCGCGATGAAGCCGACGGCATTCCGCGCGACAAGAATATGGGGGCCAAGACCGCCTTTTTCAGCCTCGAAATGTCGGCGGACCAGCTCGCCACCCGCGTGCTTGCGGAACAGTCGGGGATCAGCGGCGAAGCGCTGCGCATGGGCAAGATCAGCCGGGCCGACTTCCAGAACCTGTCGCGCGCGGCGCGCGAATTGCAGGACCTGCCGCTGTTCATCGACGATACCCCCGGCCTGACCATCGCCGCGTTGCGCACCCGCGCCCGTCGCTTGAAGCGCCGCCACGACATCGGCTTCATCGTCGTCGATTATCTCCAGCTGCTCCAGGGTACGGGCAAGGGCGGCGAAAACCGCGTGCAGGAAATTTCCGAAATCTCGCGCGGGCTCAAGACGCTGGCGAAGGAGCTGCACGTCCCGGTGCTGGCCCTCTCGCAGCTCAGCCGTGCGGTCGAACAGCGCGAAGACAAGCGGCCGCAGTTGTCGGACCTGCGCGAATCGGGTTCGATCGAACAGGACGCCGACATGGTCTGGTTCGTGTTTCGCGAGGATTATTACGTCGCCGCCAAGGAACCGGGCGACAAGGAAAGCGCCGACCATATGGAATGGGCGCAGGAAATGGAGCGGATCTACGGCCTGGCCGAACTGATCGTCGCCAAGCAGCGGCACGGCTCCACCGGACGCATCCGCATGAAGTTCGACGCGCGCATCACCCGCTTTTCCGATCTGGCCGAAGACAGCTACGCCGACACCAGCTACGAATAGGGGCGGCCGGCGATGTCGCCGACCGCGCCTGTGATCAAAAGACCGGTTGGTTGGCCGGGTCTTCCGGATCGATGACGGGCATGGGCGACACCGGGCTGTGGATGCCGCATTCCACCTTGTCCCAGCCGCGCCAGCGGCCCGCGCGCGGGTCTTCGCCCGGCTGCACTTTGGACGTGCACGGTTCGCAGCCGATCGACAGATAGCCCTGCGCTTCCAGCGGATGCCGGGGCAGGTCGTGCGCTTCGAACCAGGCTTCCAGATCGGCCTTGGTCCAGTCGCCCAGCGGATTGATCTTCAACCGTCCGTCCTCGACCTCGAAGCGCGGAATATTCTGCCGGGTAATCGACTGGAACGCCTTGCGTCCCGAAATCCAGCCATCCAGGCCATGTTTGGCGCGCGCCAGCGGCTCGACCTTGCGAATCTCGCAGCAACCGTCGGGATCGTAGGACCAACGAAGGCCGGTTTCGTCCCTGGCCGCCAGCACCTGGGCATCGGGCACCACCGTACGGCTGTCGGTAAAGCCCAGCCGCGCGATCAGCATGTCGCGATAATGCAGGGTTTCGGCGAACATTTTCCGCGTATCGACGAAGATCACCGGCACGTTCGGGTCGGCCTTCGCCACCAGGTCCAGCAGCACCGCGCTTTCCGTGCCGAATGACGAAACCACCGCCACGCGCCCCGCCAGCTTTTCGGCGAACACCGCCTTGAGCATGTCGAGCGGGCCGATCCCTTCGAACCGGGCGTTGAGCGCGTCGGCATCGGCCTGGCTATAGGCGGGCCGGGCGTCGATGATGTCGATCTTGCGGGCGGCTTCAGCCATCCGCCGGCTCCGGGTGGCGCTTGGCCCAGATCGGGCTGCGGCCGTCGGTCGTCTTTTGATAGACGTCTTGATAGCGGTCCAGCGCCCGTGCGACGGCGTCGTCGTCCAGCGCCTTGTCAGGGTGAAAGCTGTCGAAGCCGCATCGGCGCATCGCCACGATCTGGTCCACCAGAACGTCACCCACCGCGCGCAATTCGCCGACATAGCCCGCTTCGCGCAGGATACGCGCGGCCGAATAGCCGCGCCCGTCGCCAAAGCCGGGGAAATTCACTTCGATCATCGAAATCCGGTCGAGATAGGGCAGCAGTTCCCGCGCGTCGTCGCTCGGCTCGATGCGAACGGCGGTGGCGTTGGACTGGCCGGTGAAGGCTTCGACCGTCACGGCCGGTTCCTGGCCGGCATCGCCATCGCGGAAGGACAGGAACTCAACCATACAGGGCCTCCTTGAACGGCTTCATTCCGATGCGGCGATAGGTGTCGAGGAACCGCTCGCCCGCTTCACGCTCGGCCACATAGATGTCGGTGACCTTTTCGATCGCGTCGACCACGCCGTCCTCGGAAAAGCCGGGGCCGGTGATCTGGCCGAGCGAGGCATCTTCCGCACCCGATCCGCCCAGCAGCAGCTGGTAATTTTCCACGCCCCGCCGGTCGACTCCCAAAATGCCGATATGCCCGGCATGATGATGGCCGCAGGCGTTGATGCAGCCCGAAATCTTGAGCTTCAGTTCGCCAAGGTCGCGCTGCCGCCGCGTGTCGGCGAAGCGCTCGGCGATCTTCTGCGCCAGCGGGATCGCGCGCGCATTGGCCAGGCTGCAATAATCGAGGCCGGGGCAAGCGATGATATCGGTGATGAGATCGAGATTGGCCTCCGCCAGCCCCACCGCATCCAGCGCCTGCCAGATGGTGTAGAGATCGGCCTTCTTCACATGCGGCAGCACCAGATTCTGCGCATGGGTGACGCGCAGTTCGCCAAAGCTGTGCCGTTCGGCGAGGTCCGCGATCAGTTCCATCTGCTCCGCCGTCGCATCGCCGGGTATGCCGCCGGCGGGCTTCAGGCTGACATTGACGATCGCATAGCCCGGCTGCTTGTGCGCGGCGACATTCTGGTCGATCCACAGCGCGAACGCGGGATCGCTGCGGTCGACGGTGTCGCTCAGCCCGTCCTCATAAGCGGGATCGGCGAAGAAGGCGCGGATGCGCGCCAGTTCCTCGCGCGGCGGGTTGAGGCCCAATGTACGCATATGCGCATATTCTTCCTCGACCTGCCGCCGATATTCGTCCGCGCCCAGCTCGTGGACCAAAATCTTGATCCGCGCCTTGTACTTGTTGTCGCGCCGGCCATAGCGGTTATAGACCCGCAGGCACGCTTCGAGATAGGCGACGATCTCGTCCTCGGCGACGAAGTCGCGGATCAGCGGCGCGACCATCGGCGTGCGCCCCATGCCGCCCCCGGCATAGACTTCCGCGCCGATCGCGCCGTCGCGCTTGACCAGCTTCAGCCCGATATCGTGCAGCCGCATCGCCGCGCGGTCATCATCCGCCGCGATCACGCAAATCTTGAACTTGCGCGGCAGGTAGGTGAATTCGGGGTGAAAGCTCGACCATTGACGCAACAGCTCCGCCCAGGGGCGCGGATCGGCCACTTCGTCGGCGGCGACCCCGGCATATTGATCGGACGAGATATTGCGGATGCAATTGCCGCTGGTCTGGATCGCATGCATTTCGACCTTGGCCAGTTCGGCCAGGATGTCGGGCGCATCCTCCAGCTTGATCCAGTTATATTGCAGGTTCTGGCGCGTGGTGAAATGGCCATAGCCCTTGTCATATCTGCGCGCGATGCCGCCCAGCACGCGCATCTGCGCCGCCGACAGCGTGCCATAGGGGATGGCGACGCGCAGCATATAGGCGTGCAGTTGCAGATAGAGGCCGTTCATCAGGCGCAACGGCTTGAACTGGTCCTCGGTCAGCGCTCCGGTCAGGCGGCGCTGCACCTGGTCGCGAAAATCCTCGACGCGGGCGTCGACGATGGCCTGGTCATAACTGTCATAACGATACATGGTCAGATCACCCACTTGCCGATGTCGGCTTCGGTTGGTTGCGCCACCAGGTCGGGCCGGACGGTCGGGCCGAGCGCGCGGATACGGTCCTTGATATGGGCCGGACGGGGGCCTTCGTCGGTCAGGGTGGCGTCGATCACATAGGCGCCGACGACATGCAACGCAGCCTCCTGCGCGCGGGCCAGCTCGTCGCCCTTGTCGCCGACATCGCTCGCTTCGGCGACCAGGCGCGACCAGCCATCGCCGGCCCACCAGATCACGTCCCCCGTCTTAAGGTCATTGCCCGTCAGAATCTTCAACCCAAAAACTCCCCAAGAACTTGCGATGTCGCCGCCCACCCGGTCAGCATATCCTGTGCCCGCGCGTGGCGGACGACGTCTCCCACCACGATCAGCGCCGGGCTTTGCACCGCTTCCCGGTCGATCATGGCGCCCAGATCGCGCAACTGCGTGCGCAGCGTCCGTGCGTCGCGCCGTGTGCCCTTTTCCAGCACCGCGACCGGAACGGATGGCGACACGCCATCGGCGATCAGCTTGTCGGCGATATCGGTCGCCGTCGCAACGCCCATGTAGATAACGAGCGTGCGGCCCTTGCCGGCAAGGCCCGACCAGTCCTGATCCTTCAATCCCTTGCACTGGCCGGCGACGAAGCTGACCGCGCTCGAATCCGCGCGATGCGTCAGCGGCAGTTGCGCCGCCGCCGCGCAGCCGATCGCCGCGCTGATGCCCGGCACGATCTCGACCGGCACGCCCGCCGCGCGGCAGGCATCCATTTCCTCGCCGCCGCGCCCGAAGATGAAGGGGTCGCCGCCCTTCAGCCGAACGACATCGCGGCCCTCCAGCGCCAGTTGCACCAGCAGCGCGTTGATCGCGTCCTGCGGCATCGAATGGCGGCTGCGCTGCTTGGCGACCGAAATCAGCTCGGCGCGGGGCTGGGCAAGCGCCAATATGTCGTCCGACACCAGCCCGTCATGGACGATGACATCCGCCCCGCCGATCAGCCGCGCCGCGCGCAGTGTCAGAAGGTCGGGATCGCCGGGGCCGGCGCCCACCAGATGGACCGTCGCGGAAAGGGGATTCGCCATGCAGTGCAGATGGCCAAGACCCACACAAACTTCAATCGAGAATGGGTTGCCCGGCGGGTAGGAAATATTTCGCCCTTTGCCGCCGCCCTATTCGTGGGCAGCGTGGTGAAATGCCGGACGTGCGGTTGGCGGGCTGTCGAACCAGTCCTTGTATATCGGGTCCTCAGCCGATCGCAGCCCCCAGTTCGACATATAGGGCACACCCGAAATATCCCAGTTGGGGGCCGTCTTTCGGACGTCCGACCAATCCCAGATACAGGTGCGCCGCAAGACCTTCCATTCGCCGTCGCGCTTTTCGCACAGGTCGCGGTAACGGCCGCCGTGAAAGAATGTGACGTCCGGCTCCGTGAATACCGCAACGCCCAGGAACATGCTTTCACGCTTCGCCCTGTTGCCCTCGATTTCGCTCAGCACGTTCGTCACATGATGATTGCACGAATGCAGCCGGCCCCGATAATCGAAGATGGCGTCCGCCCACCCGTGACCGTCGCCGACATAGCTGCCATGATCGTCGAACGAGTCCGGCCAATATGTCGATTTGATGAGGTCGATGTCCAGCCTGTCCGCCCCCCGGCAATATTGCATCATGTTTTCATACAGGCATTGCTTGTCATGCAGCGCCGCCATCTGCGCCTGGCTTATCGTCATTGCGGGAATCCTCTCTCCTGAACGGCCATGATAACGCTCCTGTCGATCGGGCGGCGGCAAATGCGCCAGGCGCAGCATCCTGTCCCTTGGACCCATTCCCGCCCCGCGCCATCTCGGCTAGAACGCCCCGCATGAACCCCGATATCCGCACCATCGTCATCCTCACCGGCGCGGGCATTTCCGCCGAAAGCGGGCTTGCCACCTTTCGCGGGCCGGATGGGCTGTGGGAGGGGCATCGGGTGGAGGATGTCTGCACGCCGCAGGCGCTGCGCCGCGATCCCGCGCTCGTCCACCGCTTCTATGACGAGCGCCGCGCCCGATTGGCGCAGGTGCGCCCCAATGCCGCGCATGAGGCGCTGGCCGCGCTCGACCGCGCCTGGCCGGGCGAGTTGCTGATCGTCACCCAGAATGTCGATGATCTGCACGAACGGGCCGGCGCCACGCGACTGATCCACATGCATGGCGAGCTTCGGTCGGCGCTGTGCGCCGCCTGCGGCGCGGCGGTCGCGTGGGAAGCCGGCCTGCCGCCCGGCAGCATCTGCCCCGGCTGCGGCCAGCCCGCGCTGCGGCCTGACATCGTGTTCTTCGGGGAAATGCCCTATGACATGGACAGGATCGAAGACGCTCTCGCCCGCGCCGACCTGTTCGTATCGGTCGGCACGTCGGGCGCGGTCTATCCCGCCGCCGGTTTCGTCCAGACCGCCCGCCATTACGGCGCCCGCACGATCGAACTCAATCTCGACCCGTCCGCCGGCAGCATCTGGTTCGATGAAAGCCGGATGGGGCCCGCAAGCCTGCTGGTGCCGGCGCTGGTCCACGAATTGCTGGCGTAGCGCGCCGCCTATTCGTGGGGCAGCAGCGCGCGGTTGAGCCGGTCGGTCACTTCGGCGATCGGTTCGGTCACGGTGACGCTGCGCCCCTCGCCAAAGCGGATGCGGGTGCCATCGGTGACGGAAGACACGAACGTGACCTGGGCAGCGTTGACTGACGTTTCCGAACGATCGGCGCCTACGAACATGACCATCATCCCGACTCTCTCCTGCCTTTTATGAACAGGCAGCTTAGCTGTTCGCGCGGAACAGGCCAATATTTTCGCTGGGGGCGCCTATGGTGCGCAATCCGCTTAAATTCCGCTGTCCTCGCCCTCGTCGCGATACAGCAGCATCACCGATCCGTCCTGCCCGTGCACGGCGCGCACCGGCAGGCTCATTTGCAGGGCGGTCAGAAATTCCTTGCTGTCGGTCGTGCGAAAGCGGCCGCCGATGCGCAGGCTCGACACGCGGGTGTCGCCGATCAGGATCGGGGTCGCGCTGTAGCGGTTGAATTCCGCCGTCGCCTGCTCGATCGTCTCGCCGTCCAGTTCGACCATCTGTTCGCGCCACGCGGTCCGCTGGCTGACGATGCGCGGCCCCAATCGGGTCAGCGCGATTTCGCGCGGGCGGATCACCGCGCCGCTGCCCGCACTGACCTTGTCCACCATGTCGGCGCCCGACCGCACCGATACGCTGCCCTGGGTCACGGTCAATTCGATCAGCGCGTCGCGCATCCGCACGTTGAAGGCGGTGCCGGTGGCGCGGATCACCGCCGATCGCGCCTCCACATCGAACGCGCGCGCCAGGTCATGCGCCACGTCGAACGAAGCCTCGCCGCGCAGGATGCGCACCTTGCGGCCATTGTCGGTAAAGCGCACCTCGGCCTGGCTGTCGCTGTTGAGGTGCAGGGTCGATCCGTCCGACAGGGCGATGTCGCGAATTTCGCCCACCTGGGTTTCATAGCGGTCGATGCCGCTGAAGGTCCGCACGGTGACGATGGCGGCGACGATGAACAGCAGCACGGCGACGGCGGCGGCGACCATGATATTGCGCGACAGGCGGCGCTGGTCTTCCTCGCTGATGATCGCTTCGATGGGGGGCAGGCTGATGTCGGCGGCGCTCGATTTCAGCCGCTCGGTCGCTTCCCATGCGACTTCGGCGCGGGCGAAGGCGACGGCGTGGCGCGGATCGGCATCGATCCACGCACAGATCTCCGCTTCGTCGGCCGGGCTATGGTCGGCATGAAGCCTAGCGAGCCGGCGCGCGGCCTCCGCTTCGATCGCGTTCCCGTCCGCGCAGCTTGACTGTGGTCCCGACGCCTGCACGTTCGAAGTCCGTTTCCTCACGCTCTGCCCAGGCCCGCATAACTATCGCGATGGCTTTGGCCAGATGTTTTTCAACTGTAGAGACGGATAGCGACATGTCGTCCGCTATTTCCAGCATCGATTTTTCATGGACGCGGCGCAGGATGAAGACGCGGCGGCACTGGACCGGCAGCGAATCGACGATGGTCTGGACCTGGCGCAACGCCTCTCGCGCCTGCAACTGGGCCTCGACATTATTTTCGGCCTGCAACAGTTCAAGGTCGGCGATGGTTTCGAAGCTCACCACCTTGTTGCGGCGGGCGGCGTCGATCACCAGATTGCGGGCGATGGTGAACAGATAGGCCCGGCCGGTGGTGACATTTTCCCAGTTTTCAGTGGCGTAGGCCCTGGTCAGCACCTCGGCGACCATATCCTCCAACTCATGCCCGGACGGCAATATCCGGCGGAGGCGACCGCGTAGCGCGGCCTCATGGGGCAGGATGACGGTCTTGAACCATTCCAGCTTGGCGCGAACCCTTTGCACGTCGACCCCCTTATCTAGTCAGTCGCACCTCTCCGCCCGTTTCTTGTGTCTGTCACATTTCAATCATGATTGCAGGGACCTGTCCAGCGCCGCGCAGGACAAAATGAACGCTGCGTTTCGGGACGCGCGGCATTATCGTGAAAAGCTGTGGATATATCGCAACAGTGCGAAGCGGCCGGGGTCAGACGGGCGGCGGCACCTCGGACGGGCTGTTGTCGGGCTGGTCATAGTCGGGCGAGGGCGGGGCTATTTCCGGCGGCTCGCCCGCAGGCGCTTCATCCGGGCTGATCGGCGGCGGCGCTTCGGGCGGCGATTGCGGTTCGATGATGTCGGGCGCGGGTACGCCGTCGGGCGCGGGATCGGGCTGGGTCGCCATCGTCCATTCTCCTCTTGTCCTGCCCTACGCGCGGCGGGCGCGGCGGGTTCCAGGCGGCGCGCCACTATCCTTTGCCCTCTGGCCCTTGCCCTCGGGCACGCTTTTCTCTATGCCGCGCCGACCGGCGACCGATGCGGGCGTGGCGAAACTGGTAGACGCGCCAGATTTAGGTTCTGGTATCGCAAGATGTGGGGGTTCGAGTCCCTTCGCCCGCACCATTTTTGCCTTCGTCCCGCATCGCCACAAAGGCCGCCACCGAATTTCAGCTTTGAAAGCGTTAGAGAGAAGAAATGCAGACTGTCGAGACGTTGAACGAGGGCCTGAAGCGCGCCTATACCCTGACCATCACGTCGAATGATATCGACGCTCGCGTCGAAAAGGAAGTGCTGGCGATCGCACCTCAGGTGAAGATGCCCGGCTTCCGTCCCGGCAAGGTGCCGGCCAACCTGGTCAAGAAGATGCACGGCGAATCGCTGCAACGCGACGCGCTCAACAGCTCGATCCAGGATGGCGTGCAGAAGCTGATCGCCGACCAGAAGCTGCGCCCCGCGATGCAGCCTTCGGTCGAGCTGGATGAAGGCTTCGAGTTCGGCAAGGATGCGCAGGTCAAGGTCGCGCTCGAAGTGCTGCCCGAAATCGCAGCGCCCAGTGTCGATGGCATCAAGCTTGAGCGCCTGATCGCGGAAGTCGGCGACGCGCAGGTCGAGGAGGCTGCGGCCCGCATCGCCAGCCAGCAGGGCGCGTTCGACGCCCTTCCCGACGATCACGCCGCCGCTGACGGCGACACCGTCGTCATCGATTTCGTCGGCAAGGTCGACGGCGTCGCCTTCGATGGCGGCACCGGTGAAGACATGAAGGTCAAGATCGGTTCGGGCCAGCTCATTCCGGGCTTCGAAGACCAGTTGGTCGGCGTCAGGAAGGGCGACGAAAAGCAGCTCAACGTCAATTTCCCCGACGATTACGGCGCGGAGAACCTGGCCGGCAAGCCCGCGACCTTCGACATCACCGTCAAGTCGATCCTGGACAGCAGCAAGCCCCGGCTGGACGAGGATTTCGCCAAGTCTCTGGGCCTTGAGAGCCTCGATCAGCTCAAGGAACTGCTCAAGGGCCAGATCGAGCAGGAGCATAACGGCCTCACGCGCACCTATATGAAGCGCAAGCTGCTCGACCAGCTGGCCGCCGCCCATGATTTCGACGTGCCGCCCAGCATGGTGGAAGCCGAATTCGAGCAGATCTGGGCGCAGCTTCAGCATGAAGCGGGCCATGAGGAAGATCCCGCCGCCGCGCTGGCCGAAATGGAAGCGGAAAAGGAAGATTATCGCGCCATCGCCGTGCGCCGCGTGCGTCTGGGCCTCCTGCTGTCGGAAATCGGCCAGGCCAATGGCGTTGTCGTCAACGAACAGGAAATGAACCGCCTGATCATGCAGGCCGCGCAGCAATATGGTCCGCAGGATCGCGAACGCTTCGTCCAATATGTCCGCCAGGACCCGATGGCCGCGGCCCAGCTGCGCGCGCCGCTTTATGAGGACAAGGTCGTCGACTTCCTGTTCGAAAAGGCCGAGGTGACCGAGCGCACCGTCAGCCGCACCGAGCTGGAAGCGGCGATCGAAGCCGAGGAAGAGGGCGACATCAAGCCGCACGTCCACGGACCCGATTGCGGTCACGACCATCATGAGCCTGCCCCCAAGAAGGCGAAGAAGGCTGCTGCGGCAGAAGAGGCCGCGCCCGAAGCGCCCGCCGAGGATGCTCCGGCCGAAAAGCCCGCGAAGAAGGTCGCAGTGAAGAAGGCCGCGCCCGCTGAAGCCGCCACCGGAGATGCCGCCGCCGAAGAAAAGCCCAAGAAGAAGGCGCCCGCCAAGAAGGCTGCCGCCAAGGCTGAATAAGGCACGGCATCGACTGGCCTTTTAGGTAAGCGGTAATGCGCCCGTTCTCCCATCGGAGGGCGGGCGCTTTCCATTTCCGCCAGGTCGTGGCAGACGAAATGTTAATCATGGTGGTCCATGTCGCAGGATGCGTGAAGGGCAGCGGGATTTGGGGCGGATGAGGGAATTTCCGGCAGTGCAGACCGTGCAGGGCGGGGAGGGCGTCGCTGGTCCCCGCATCGCCGTCATCTTGCCCTGCTATAATGAAGCGGGCGCGATCGTGCAGACGGTGGCGGATTTCCGCCGCGCGCTGCCCCAGGCCGCCATCTACGTCTTCGACAATAACAGCAGCGACGGCAGCCGCGAACTGGCCGCCGATGCCGGCGCCATCGTCCGCCGCGTCAGCCAGCAGGGCAAGGGCCATGTGGTGCGTCGCATGTTCGCCGACGTCGATGCCGACATCTATATCATGGCCGATGGCGACGCCACCTATGAGGCCGCCGCCGCCCCGGCCATGGTCGGCGCGATGCTGGCCGACAATCTCGACATGGTGGTGGGATGCCGCAAGGATGAGGTGGAGGCCGCCTATCGCCCCGGCCATCGCCTGGGCAATGCGCTGCTGACCGGCCTGCTCAAACAGTTGTTCGGGCGCAGCTTCACCGACATTCTTTCGGGCTACCGCGTCTTTTCCCGCCGCTTCGTCAAAAGCTTCCCGGTGCTGTCGGCGGGTTTCGAGATCGAAACCGAAATCAGCGTCCATGCGCTCGAACTGGCGATGCCGGTCGCTGAAGTCGTCACCGCCTATGCCGCCCGGCCCGAAGGATCGGAAAGCAAGCTTTCCACCTGGCGCGATGGCTGGCGCATCCTGCGCACCATCATCACCCTGTATCGCATCGAGCGGCCGATCCTGTTCTTCGGCATCATCGCCGCGCTGCTGGCCGCGATGGCGCTGGGCCTGGCCGCGCCGCTGATCGTCACCTATGTCGAAACCGGCCTCGTGCCGCGCTTCCCGACCGCGATCCTCGTGACCGGCCTCATGATCCTTGCGACGCTCAGCGGCATGTGCGGGCTCATCCTCGACACGGTCGTGCGCGGGCGGCGCGAAGTGCGACGGCTCGCCTATCTGGCCTTCCGCGCGCCATCGGACTTTGGCGCGCGCGACTGATTTGGCGGTGCGCTCCTCAAACGCCCTCTTGAACCGCCAGCTTTTTGTGCCGATGTAGGCACTGGGCAAAAGCACCTGACTGAAAGAGTATAATGAGCAACATCATGCATGATCCCATGGCCGCGCTGGTTCCGATCGTCATCGAACAATCGAACCGGGGCGAACGCAGCTTCGATATTTTCTCGCGGCTGCTGCGCGAGCGGATCATCTTCATCACCGGCCAGGTCGAAGACCATATGGCGTCGCTGATCGTCGCCCAGTTGCTGTTCCTCGAATCGGAAAATCCGAAAAAGGACATCTGGATGTACATCAACTCGCCCGGCGGGGTGGTGACGGCCGGCATGGCGATCCACGACACGATGAAATATATCCGTCCCCAGGTCGGCACCGTCTGCATCGGTCAGGCCGCGTCGATGGGCAGCTTCCTGCTGGCCGCGGGCGAGCCTGGCAAGCGGATCGCGCTCAGCAATGCGCGCATCATGGTGCATCAACCGTCGGGCGGGGCGCAGGGCATGGCCAGCGATATCGAGATCCAGGCCAAGGAAATCCTGCGAATCCGCCGTCGTCTCAACGATCTCTATGTCAACTATACCGGTCGGACGCTGGAGGAGATTGAGCGGGCGATGGACCGCGACACCTTCCTCGAAGCCGACGAAGCCAAGGCGTTCGGCCTGGTCGATGAGGTGTTCGACAAGCGTCCCGCCCTGCCCGAAGCGGCCGACTGACGGGACGATGATAGCCCGGCGCGCCATATTCGCCCCTTGTGAAACCGGCGCGCCGCGGTCTAGGATGAAATTTGGACCAGCAAATCCCCGTCCCGACAGCAAGTTGTCAGGGCCGGGAAGGAAGAATGGCGAATGACTAAGCTTACGGGCTCCGATTCCAAAAGCACGCTCTACTGCTCCTTTTGCGGCAAATCGCAGCATGAGGTGCGCAAGCTGATTGCGGGGCCGACGGTATTCATCTGCGATGAGTGCGTGGAACTGTGCAACGACATCATCCGCGAGGAGACCAAGGGCGGTCTCGTCGGCAAGAAGGATGGCGGCGTGCCGACCCCGCAGGAAATCTGCGATGTGCTGGACGATTATGTGATCGGCCAGAGCCGGGCGAAGCGCGTTCTCTCCGTCGCCGTCCACAATCATTACAAGCGCCTCAACCATGGCAGCAAGCCGGGCGAGGTCGAACTGGCCAAGTCCAACATCCTGCTCGTGGGTCCTACCGGTTGCGGCAAGACGCTGCTGGCGCAGACGCTGGCCAAGACGTTCGACGTGCCCTTCACCATGGCCGACGCGACGACGCTCACTGAAGCGGGCTATGTCGGCGAGGATGTGGAAAATATCATCCTCAAGCTGCTCCAGGCATCCGACTATAATGTCGAAAAGGCGCAGCGCGGCATCGTCTATATCGACGAGATCGACAAGATCAGCCGCAAGGCCGAAAACCCCTCCATCACCCGCGACGTGTCGGGCGAGGGCGTGCAGCAGGCGCTGCTCAAGCTGATGGAAGGCACGACCGCCTCCGTCCCGCCGCAGGGTGGACGCAAGCATCCGCAACAGGAATTCCTCCAGGTCGATACGACCAACATCCTGTTCATCTGCGGCGGCGCGTTTGCTGGCCTGGAAAAGATCATCGGCGACCGGCTGGAAGCCAAGTCGATCGGCTTTGGCGCCTATGTCGCCGCGCCCGAAGAGCGCAAGACCGGCGAACTGCTGCGGTCGAGCGAGCCTGAGGACCTGCTCAAGTTCGGCCTGATCCCCGAATTCGTCGGCCGTCTGCCCGTCATCGCGACGCTGGAGGACCTGGACGTCGCGGCGCTGGTCAAGATCCTGGGGGAACCGAAGAACGCGCTGGTCAAGCAATATGGCAAGCTGTTCGAAATGGAGAATGTGGAGCTGAGCTTCACCGACGACGCGCTGGTCGCGATCGCGCGCAAGGCGATCGAACGCAAGACCGGCGCGCGCGGCCTGCGCTCGATCATGGAAGCGATCCTGCTCGACACGATGTTCGACCTGCCCTCGATGCAGGGCGTGGGCGAAGTCGTGGTCGACAAGGACGTGGTCGCCGGCAAGAAGGAGCCGGTTCGCGTGTTCAGCGAAAAGGAAAAGCGCGCCGAAGACGCGGCCTGATCCTCGCGGGACGTTGCCCGTCCTGTGGCGCTGTCCTACACGGTCTTTGAATGCTAACCCGCTTTCATCCGGTCGACCGTTCGCCCGGCAGGACGGGGCTGCGCAATTTTATTACATATCGGGCGTGAAAAGTGCGAAGTTAAGCCGGCTCAACGGATGCACGCATCCAGCCCGTCGCGCTGCACCACGCCGATCCGCGCCGCGATCGAATGGCCGTAGCGACGGGTAAATCCCGTGGGCGCCTTGGCCGCGCGCTTCTTGGGCAGCGGCAGGATCGCGGCGATCCGCGCCGCATCCGCCCGCGTCAGCCGCGACGCATCATGGCCGAAATAGCGCATCGCCCCGGCATTGACGCCATAGGTGCCGATCCCGGTTTCGGCGACGTTCAGGTAAACCTCCATGATCCGCCGCTTGCCCCAGAACGCTTCGATCAGCACCGTGAACCACGCCTCGAACCCCTTGCGCACGAACCCGCCGCCCTGGAACAGGAACACATTCTTGGCGACCTGCTGGCTGATGGTCGAACCTCCGCGAATGCGCCCGCCGCTGGCATTGCGCCGCATCGCCTGCGCGATCGCGACCGCGTCGAACCCGTGATGGCTGCAAAATTTGCTGTCCTCCGCCGCGATCGCCGCGCGCGCCATGTCGGGATCGATGTCGTCAAGGCTCATCCAGTCCTTGGTGATGCCGTTACCGTCCAGGATCATCGTCAGCGTCACCGGCGGCGGCACGAAGCGATAGAGGCCGACGAACAGCAGCGACAATATCACGAACCACACCAATATCTTGAACGGCACGCGCAGCCAGCGGGAGCGTCGGGCAGGGGCGGGCGGCGCAGCGGGGGCGGCTTTGGACATGGCGCAGCCCTACCGCGCCTTTCGCATCGGGATCAAGCGGCCGCCAGTTGCCGGCGTCCCCCGCCGCGGCCGATTGTCAGCACCGTCGCGGCGTCGGTCAGGCACAAAACCCCCGCCGCGACGAAGGCGGGCATATAGCTTTGCCACAATGTGCGCGAAAGGCCGCCGCCCAGCGCCGCGCTGGCCGCGCCCAACTGATGCCCGGCAAAAATCCAGCCGAACACGATATTGGCCTGGGCCGCCCCAAATCGCTGCGCCGTCAGCTTCACCGTCGGCGGCACCGTCGCTACCCAGTCGAGGCCATAGAACATCGCGAAGAGCGACAGGCTGTAGAGCGAAAAATCGCTGAACGGCAGGTAGAGCAGCGACAGGCCGCGCAGCCCATAATACCAGAACAGCAGCCAGCGATTGTCCACCCGGTCCGACAGCCAGCCCGAACCCAGCGTGCCGGCGAAGTCGAACAGCCCCATCATCGCCAGCATCGACGCCGCGCCGACCGCCGCCAGCCCATAATCGCCGCACAGTGCGATAAAATGGGTCTGGACCAGGCCATTGGTGGTCGCCCCGCATATGAAGAAGCTGAAAAACAGGACCCAGAAGGTCGGCACCTTCGCCGCGTCGCGCAGCACGACGAGCGGCGTCATCAGCAGCGCGCCAAGCGTCGCAGCCTGTGCCGGCGCGGGCTCGATCGCGTCGGCGCCATAGGGCGACAGGCCCACGTCCGCAGGCCGGTCGCGCATCAGCAGCAGCACGACAAGCGCCACCACCATGATCGCGCCGCAAACGATCAGCATCGCAGCGCGCCAGCCGACGCTTTCGCTCATCGCCGCGAGCAGGGGCATGAAGGCGAGTTGCCCGGTCGCGGTGCTGGCCGACAACAGCCCGATCACCAGCCCGCGCCGCTCGCTGAACCAGCGTGTCGCCACCGTCGCGCCCAGCACCATGGCGGTCAGGCCAGTGCCGATGCCGACGACGACGCCCCACAGCAGGAACAATTGCCACAATTGGGTCATGCCCAGCGACGCCAGCAGGCCGGCGATGACGATGCCGAGCGAAACCAGCATCATTCGCCGAACGCCGAACCGGTTCATGAAAGCGGCGGCGAACGGGCCCATGCCGCCGAACAATATGAACCGCACCGCGAGCGCCCCGGAAATATCGGCGGCGCTCCAGCCATATTCGGCCTGCAAGGGCCGAATGAAGACGCCCGGCGCGCCGACCGCGCCAGCCACCACCAGCATGGTCAGGAAGGTGACGGCGGCCACTACCCAGCCATAATGCCGGTCCTGGCGCCGCATCCTGGCGGCAAGGGCAGTGGACAACATGGCGGGGGTCCCCATTTGGCGAGAATGATCTTCACCGTTGATGGGAACAGCACCCCTGGGTCAAGGGGCCAGTCGCGCTCGGCTGGCCCCCATGCACCGGCCGCTCCTTGCGTCGGTGCGGCGGACGCTTGCTGCGCCCGCCGTCACCTCCCCTCCATAGCCGTCAAAGCGCGTAGTCGAGCTGCGCCCAGAGCTTTTTCGTGTCGGTCGCGAAAATGTCGGCCTCATAATCGGCATATTTGACCAGCGCCGACAGCCGCTTGTTGATCTTGAGGGTGGCCTGCGCGTTCCACTCGCTGCCATAATCGATGCTCAGCCGGTCGCTGTCATAGCGGTGATAGCTCAGCAGCAGGCCGAGCGGTCCCATCTTGCCAACCTTTGGCAGGGTGTAGCCGATGCTGCCATAGGCGTCGCGCAGGCCGTTGGGGGGCGTCACCAGGAACTTGTCGGCCCAGCCGTTGAACTTGTGCAATGTTGCCAGCGGCGTCTGGAGGCTGGCGACAACCGCCGCACCGCTGACCTTATTGGTGGCGGATGCGTCGGCGCCCAATACTTCATACCCCCCGGTCACGGTAAACCCCTTCGCCGAGAAACCGATTTCGCCCAGCCAGTAATCGGCGGAATAATCGATCCGGCTGCGGTGATAATCGGACTGGCGGGCATAACTGGCGAGCAGGTTGAGCTTGACCGCCTTGGACAGCGGCAGGCTGAACGCCGCGCGGCCGCCAAAGGTCTGGCTGGACATGCTGAAGGGCTGTGCCAGATATGTGACGGCCGCTTCGTCCTGATCGACGATATAGGCAAAGCCGGTGATGGTGCCGACCTTGAGCTTGTAGGACAGGTTGGCGAAGATATTGTCGCCGCTTATCGCCTGCTGCCGCGCGCCTGTGCCTTCGACGCCCCATATCGTGCGCTGGCTCCAGGCATAGGTGACATCCGCCTTCACATTCTTGATCCCGCTCCATTCGATCCGCGCCGCGTCGAAGGTCTGCTCATTCTGGCGCCAGGCGACTGATCCGACGAAGCGCTGGTCGTCCAGGTTGATGCGCTGGCGACCGAGTGTGATCACGGTCTTGGGCAGGCCCTTATATTGCAGCTGGATGCGGCTCAGTTCGACATTTTCGGGGTCGGCGACGATGGGATAGGCGGCCTTGCCGTTGACGCCGCTATTATATTTTTCCGACAGCGCCAGCGTGCCTTCTGCTTCGACCAGGAAGGAAAAATCGCCGCCAGTCGCTTCGACCCCGCTGCGCATCCGCATGGTCAGCGCGTCGGCGTCTTTCGCCAGCCCCGCCTGATCGACGCCCTCATAGCGCAACCGCGCATCCATGATCGGCTTGAGCTTCAGCGGACCCGCCATTGCCGGCTGCGCCGCACCCAGCGCCAGCATTGATGCGCCCAGGATGATTTTCAGCTTGTGGTTCATAGTCTCTACCCCCTTGTTGATATGTCGTTGTGTTCAGAACCGGGGCGCAGCCGCCGAGGGACGCAATGCCCTGGGGGATCGGCGGCCGCGCGACCGGAGTCATCATGATCGCAAGCGCTCAGGCGGCCTTGTCGAACGGGTTGGAATAACGCTGGTGCAGGAAGTGCAGCACCGCCTGCCGCGCATGGATGTAGGCGGGCGTCTCGGCCGCCTCGATCCGGTTGCGCGGACGCGCCAGGTCGATTGCCAGGTCCTCGCCAATGGTTGCGGCGGGGCCGTTGGTCATCATCACCACCCGGTCGGCGAGCAGTACGGCTTCGTCGACGTCATGGGTGATCATCACCACGGTATTGTTGAGCTTGGCCTGGATCTCCATCACCGCATCCTGCAGGCTGGCACGGGTCAGCGCATCGAGCGCGCCGAACGGTTCGTCCATCAACAGCACGCGCGGCTGCATCGCGACGGCGCGGGCGATGCCGACCCGCTGCTTCATGCCGCCCGACAATTCGCCCGGCCGCTTGGTCGCGGCATGGGCCATGTGGACCAGTTCCAGATTGTGCAGCACCCATTCGCGACGCTCGGCCTTGCTCGCGCCCTTCTTCGTCTGGTCGACGGCGAGGCGGACATTCTCCTCCACCGTCAGCCAGGGCAGCAGGCTGTGGTCCTGAAAGATCACCGCGCGGTCCGGGCCGGGCCGGTCGATCACGTCGCCGTCGAGCAACACCACGCCGCGGGTCGGCTTGACCAGCCCGGCGATGATGTTGAGCAGCGTCGACTTGCCGCATCCCGAATGACCGATCAGCGCGACGAACTGGCCCTTGTCGATGGCGAGGTCGACATTCTGAAGCGCGGTGAAGGGACCTTTGCGGGTCTGAAAAGTGACGCCGATGTCTTCGAGCGAAAGATAGGCTTGCTGTTTCATGGGGGTTCCTTTCAACCCTGGCGGGCGACGCGGCGGCCGATCCAGCCGACGATGCGGTCGAGGCTGAAGCCGACCATCCCGATCCAGATCAGCGCGACGATGGTGTCGGTAAGGAGCGAGCTGTTATAGCTGTCCCAGATGAAGAAGCCGATGCCGGTGCCGCCCTGCACCATTTCCGCCGCGACGATGGCGAGCCAGCTCATGCCGACGCCGATGCGCAAACCCGTGAACATGTAGGGCACGGTGGCGGGCAGCATGATGCGCATAAGGTAACGCAGGGGGCTGAGCGCCAGCACGCGACCGACATTGCGGTAGGTCGGCGGAATATTCTGCACGCCTGCCGCGGTATTGAGGATGATCGGCCAGATCGCGGTGATGAAGATCAGGAAGATTGCCGAAGGCCCCGCCTGCTGAAAGATGGCAAGGCTGATCGGCAGCCAGGCGAGCGGCGGCACGGTGCGCAGCACCTGGAACAATGGATCGAGCGCGCGGAAGGCGAACAGGCTCTGGCCGATCAATATGCCCAGCGCCACGCCGGCGACCGCCGACATGCCATAGCCGATGGCGACCCGCTCCAGGCTGGTCAATATATGCCCGGCGATGCCGACGTCGCCGCCATCCTCGATTTTCAGGCCCGACGAGTCAAAGGAGACCCCCTTCAGCGGGTGGACGATCACCTCGTAACTCTCGGACCACACACGGGAAGGGCTTGGCAGGTCTGACTCCTGCGTACTGCAACTGATTTCCCATACCGCCAGCAACAGCACCAGCATGAGGAATGTAGGCAATATCGACGCGGCGATGTCCCGCGCCCGCTCGAACAAGGGCGAAAGAGCGGGCGCGGGCGGCGCGGGGGAATTCCCGTCCGTCTCGGGAACCCCCCGCGCCGATGCGGGAATGCTGTCCGCAGAAGGGTTCATGGCGGGAACGCTTTCAGGCAGGGGGACCGAAGTGGGCGGCGATGCGCTTTCCTCGATCGCGGTTGCAAGGACGGAAGTGGCGGTCATCTCATGCTCCCTAGGGAAGGCTCAGCGCTTGATCGCAAGGCTGGCGAGGTAGGCGGCGGGATTGCCGGGGTTGAAAACCTTGCCATCGAAGAATTTTTCGACGCCGCGGCTGTCGCCCTTGGGGATCTGGTTGGCGGGCACCTTGGCCAGCGCGGCCGCCTTGCGCCAGATGTCCGACCGGTTGACCTTGGCGATCGCGCCGTTGGTGTTCAGCCCGGCGGGCAGCTTGCCCCAGCGCTTGTTCTCGACCAGGAACCACAGGTCATGGCTCTTGAACGGGAAGGAGGCGTTGGCGGCCCAGAATTTCATCTTGAACGGCGCGTTCTTGATGATGCGGCCATCACCCATGTTGAACGTGCCCGCCAGCCGATCCTGAATGTCGGCCGGCGCGACCTTCAGCCAGTCGCGGCCGCCGATCATCGCCGCCAGCTTGGCAGTGTTGGCCGGATTGTCGGCCCACCGCTGCGCGTCAATGATCGCGGCGGTGATGGCGATGGCGGCATTGGGATATTTCGCCACCCAGTCGCTGCGCATCGCGAAGCTCTTTTCCGGGTGGTTCATCCACATCTGGCCGGTCGACACCGCAGTATAGCCCAGACCCTGCGATATCAGCTGGTCGTGCCACGGTTCGCCCACGCAAAAGGCCTCCATCGTATTCGCCTTCATGTTGGCGACCATCTGCGGCGGCGGGATGGTGATGAGCTCCAGATCCTTGTCAGGGTCGATGCCGGCGGCGGCGAGCCAATAGCGCAGCCACAGGTCATGGGTGCCGCCCGGAAAGGTCATGGCCATGGTGATCTTGTTGCCGGCCGCCTTGCGCTTGGCGATGATGCCCTTCATCTTCGCAGCGTTGATGTCGGCCTTGGCGGACAGATATTCCTTCTCCACCGAAATGCCCTGGCCGTTGACGTTCAGGCGAGCCAGGATGCTCATCGGCGTCGCCTTGCCGTTAACGCCCAGCGTCAGGAAATAGGGCATGGGCGTCAGGATATGCGCGCCGTCGATGCCGCCGCCGCCTGAACCCAGGACCAGATTGTCGCGCGTCGCCGCCCAGCTTGCCTGCTTCGTCACCTGCACGTCGGGCATGCCATATTTGGCGAACAGCCCCAGCTCCTTGGCGACGATCAGCGGTGCGGCGTCGGTCAGCGCGATGAAACCGAGCTTTGCGCCCTTGACCTCGGGCGCGCCGCCCGCCGCCAGCGCGCCGGACGGCAGCAGGGCACTGGCCGCAGCCAGCGTCGCGGCAGTGCCGCCCAGTTTGAGGAAACGTCTGCGCTGCATTGCAGCATCGTTATCACGGCGATCGTCGGCCATAAGTCCCCCGGATTTCAAACACGAAAAAGCCGCCTCGAACGGCGACCATACGGGGTCGGTTCGGGCGGCGACATTGCCATCGGGCCGCGCAGTTCGCTGGCCCCGCAGCCTGCCTCATCGTTGAGACCGGCCGCCTATCTCGTGACACATCAGTGTGTCGACGTCATAAAGCTGACATTTATGCAGGGTGTCCGCAAGACGAATAATGCGGCAGTGCAAAATAATTTTGCGATCGAAATAATATCCTGTTTTCAAAGGGTATAGGTTGAGCGCGCGGCGGCAATGGCCATCACACGCGCGCACGCCATACAAATTTCAGCCCCGCTCGCCGGCCGATTCGAATCGTGCAGGAACCATGGCGCCGGCCAGCCATTATCTGCACCTCAATTCCGATCCCTGACCTGAGAGGCACCCATGAACCAGACGCTGCTCGACGGGTTGCAATATTATGGTGCAGGCGCCGCCACGCTCGCCGCGCTGATCGTGTCGCTCAATATCGGCCGGCGGGTCACGGGCTGGGCCTTCGTGATCTTCGTGACCTCGTCGATCGCGCTCATCCTGTGGGGATTTCTTGCGGAAAACAGCGAAGGGATCGGCTTCCAGAACGTCGCGCTGCTGGCGATCAACATCGTGGGCGTGTGGCGCTATCTGATTTCGAAGCATGCGCCGCGGGCATGATGCGCACGCTTACGCGCTGATCCACACCTCGACGGGGGTGCGATGCTGCAACAGCACGGCGCGGATCGGCATGGCTTCCACCGGCCCGCCGGCCAGCGCGGCGCGATAGACCGCTTCCTTGGCGGCCCCGCCGATCTGGAGAAAGATCGCCTGGCTATCAAGGATCGCGCTGAGGCTGAGCGACAGGCGTGGGTGCGGCGCAGCTGGCGGGGTCACCGCCAGGGTCAGCGCCCGCGTCGTCAGTCCTTGGGCCAATTCAGCGGCGTCGGGGAACAGAGAGGCGGTGTGGCCATCCTCGCCCATGCCCAGCAGCATGACATCGAACGGGCGGGGGATCGCGGCGATCGCCGCTTCGCAAGCGGGCTGGCCGCGATAGGGATCGGGCGCATCATTCTTCATCGGTATGAAGGTCGCGGCTGCCGCCCGACCTTGCAACAGCGTCTCGCGGACCAGCCGTTCATTGCTGTCGGCATGGTCGGGCGCGACCCAGCGTTCGTCGACCAGCGTGACGATCAGCTTGTCCCAGTCCAGCGCCTCGTCGCGCAACGCTTCCAGCATGGCGCGGGGGGATCGGCCGCCCGACAGCGCCATCGTCGCGACGCCGCGCGCGGCCATCGCGCGGGCCAATCGGCCGGCGATGGCGTGGGCCAGGTCGACAGCGGCGCCGGCCGGGTCGGTGAAACGATGTTCGGTCGGCACGTCAGTCGCCATCCTGCGGCAGGGTGCAGATATCGATCCACTGCGCGCCGGTCAGCGCCGCCAGCCGGTCGGGCGTCAACTCAACCGAGGCGGTGCGCGATCCGGCGGCGGGATAGACGGTGGCGAAGGCCTTAAGCGACAGGTCGCAATAGACGGGCAGCGGTGTCGCCAGACCGAATGGGCAGACGCCGCCCACCGGATGGCCGGTCAGCGCCTCCACCTCGTCGGCGCTCAACATTCGCGGCTTGGTCCCCAGCGCGGCCTTTGCCTTGCCATTGTGCAGCCGCGCGTCACCGCGCGTCACCACCACGACCACCCGGTCGCCCGCGCGCAGCGACAGCGTCTTGGCGATCCGCGCCGGCTCGACGCCCAGGGCCTGCGCCGCCTGCGCGACCGTGGCGGTGCTCACGCCCTGATCGATGATCGCAAGGTCGGGCGCGTGCGCGGCGAGGAAGTCGCGGGCGCTCTGCGCGCTCATGCGCCGCCCCGCTCGCTCAGCGTGCGTTCCCATGCCAGCGCATGGCCTACGATCACGTCCAGGTCGGCGTGGCGCGGCGTCCAGGGAAAGGCCGCCATGATCGCGCGATTGTCGGAAATCAGCGCATCGGGGTCGCCGGCCCGGCGCGGGGCCATGGTCCGCCTGACCGGATTGTTGGTGATCCTGTCGACCGCGTCGAGCACTTCGAGCACGGAAAAGCCCCTGCCATAGCCGCAATTGAGCAGGTGGCTGCGAGCCGGTTCGGCGATCAGCGCTTCGAGCGCCAGCACATGCGCCGCCGCCAGGTCCGACACATGGATATAGTCGCGCACGCCCGTACCGTCGGGCGTATCGAAATCGGTGCCGAACACCGCCACGCCCTCGCGCTTGCCCAGCGCTGCTTCGACAGCGACCTTGATAAGGTGGGTCGCGCCTGCGGTCGACTGGCCGCTGCGCCCTTGCGGGTCGGCGCCCGCGACGTTGAAATAGCGCAGCGCGCAATAGTTCATCGGATGCGCCGCCGCGACATCGCGCAGCATATATTCGGTCATCAGCTTGGACATGCCATAGGGATTGATCGGCCGCTGCGGCGTATCCTCCCGCACCGGGCTTTCCTCCGGGATGCCATAGGTGGCGGCGGTCGATGAAAAGATGAAGTGCGGCACGCCCACCGTCACCGCGCTGTCGATCAGGTCGCGGGTCTTGGCGCTGTTGTTGTGATAATATTTGAGCGGATTTTCGACCGATTCCGGCACCACGACGGAGCCTGCAAAATGCATGATCGCCCTGATGTCATGCCGGCGCAGCGTCGCCTGCACCAGCGGCTGATCGGCGATGTCGCCTTCGACGAACGGCACGTCGTCCGGCACTGCCCATCGGAAGCCGGTGACCAGATTGTCGATCACCACGACGCCATAGCCTGCGTCGCGCAGCGCCAGCACCGCGTGGCTGCCGATATATCCCGCCCCGCCGGTCACCAGGACTATCGGCTTGTCGGTCACGGTCATAGGGTCTCCCTGGCAGATGAAAATTCAGGTCGTCATGCTGAATTCGTTTCAGCATTCATTTTGCCGCAATGGACGGTGAATCAGGAGGCGGGATAAACCCTGAACCACGCCTGGGCGACCCAATTGCCCTAGCTCAGCGCCGCGTCGATTGACAGCCTCCTCATGCTGCGGCGCGGGACGGGGCGGGGCGATAAAAGGTCCCGTTGCTCGCCGCCATGTCCCGCAACTGCGCGGTAGGCGCGAACCGGTCGCCATGACGTTCGGTCAGCCGGTCCAGCACCGCCACGACCTGTGCCGCGCCGATGGTGTCCATGTGGCTGAACGGCCCGCCGGTATAAGGGGCAAAGCCCCAACCGAAGATCGCGCCGATATCGCCATCTTCGGGCGTTTCCAGCACGCCTTCGGCAAAGCAGCGCGCACATTCGATCAGTTGGCGATAGAGCAGCCGTTCCTTGACCGCTTCCACATCCGGCTGGTCATCGGCGCGGGGGAACAGGTCGTTCAGGCCCGGCCACAGGGCCTTTTTGCCGCCGTCGGGATAATCATACCATCCCTTCGCGCTCTTGCGACCAAGCCTTCCCAGTTCCACCATCTGCGTCATCACATCGTCCGACCGCTGCGGCACATAGGCGTCACCCAGCTCCTTGCGCGCGGCGACCATGATCTTGTGACCCAATTCGATCGACACCTCGTCGCCCACCGCCAGCGGCCCCACCGGCATGCCCAGCTGGCGCCCCGCATTTTCGATGAGTGCGGGATTGATGCCCTCGGCAACCATCTCGACGCCTTCCTGCACATAGGTGGCAAAGCAGCGAGAGGTGTAGAAGCCGCGACTGTCATTGACCACGATCGGCGTCTTTCGGATCTGGCTGACGAAGTCCAGCGCCTTGGCGATTGCCGCCGGCCCGGTTCGCTCCCCCAGGATAATCTCGACCAGCGGCATTTTCTCGACCGGCGAGAAGAAATGGATGCCGATGAAATTGTCGGGCTTGCTCCACGCTCCAGCCAGTTTGGTAATCGGCAGGGTCGATGTGTTGGACCCGAAGATCGTATCCGCGCCCAATATCGCTTCGACCTGCTTTGTCACCTCCGCTTTGACCGCGACGTCCTCGAACACCGCCTCGATCACGAAATCGGCTCCTGCCAGATCGGCATAGTCAGCGGTCGGCGTGACCAGAGCCAGGGTGGCTTCCATCTTCTGGGGCGTCATGCCTTTGCCCAGCCGCTTGTTCAGCACCGCCTCGACATGCGCCTTGCCCTTCTGCGCGTAGGCAATGTCCCGGTCGAACAGCACGACCCTGATCCCCGCCTGCGCGGCGACGGTGGCGATGCCGGCACCCATCATGCCCGCGCCCAGCATCGCGAGTTTGGCGGTCGGCGCCCTGGGTTGGTCCTTGGGTCGGCGGGCGCCCCGCTCGGCCGCGTTCTTGTTGACGAACAGGCTGCGGATCATGTTGCCTGCCTGCGGGTCGGCGGCGATCTTGGCGAAATATTTGCTCTCGACGCGGATCGCCCGGTCGAACGGCAGCAGCGCACCTTCATACACTGCCGACAGCAAGGCGACCGGGGCGTTCATGTTGCGCTGGGCCTGTTTCAGCGTCATCGGCAGCGCGCCGGCCATCGTCTGGACGAAGGCGGGGTTGAAACCACCCGCGCCGCCCGGAAATTTGAAGCCCTTTACGTCCCACGGCTGGGTCGCCGCTGTCGGGTTCGCCTTCACCCACGCTTTCGCCCGGTCCAGTGCGCCGCCTTGCGGCACGACCTCGTCCACGACCTTGAGCATCGCCGCTTCGGCGGGGCGGAACAGCTTGCCTTGCAGCATATACATCAGCGACGACTGCACCCCCATGATGCGCGGCAGGCGCTGCGATCCGCCGCCGCCGGGGAACAGGCCGATCAGGATTTCCGGCAGGCCAAGCTGCGTCCCGGCGCTGTCGCCGACCACCCGGTGGTGGCAGGCGAGCGCCAGTTCGAACCCTCCGCCCACGCAGGTGCCTTCAATCGCGCAGGCGACCGGCTTGCCGCAGGTTTCGAGGCGTCGGAACAGCTGGTTCAGGACGAACACCTTGTCGAAGATCGCGGCGGCGGAGGGGCGTTCTCCACCGGCGGCGGCCAGCATCGACCCGAAATATTTAAGGTCCATGCCGGCCATGAAGCCGCTGTCCTTGCCCGACGCGATGACCGCCCCCACGATCGCGTCCTCAGATCCGATCCGCGAGATCGCGGCGTCCAGGTCGGCGATGAAATCCGGGCCGATGACGTTCATCGACTGGCCGGGAACGTCGATGGTCAGGGTGGCGATGCCGTCGGCGTCGATATCGAAGCTTATGGTCTGCATGACTTGCTGCCTTTGGTTTCGTTCAGGCTTTGGCGAACGGGGAAGGGGTCAAATACGCTCGATGATCGTGCCGGTGCCCATGCCGGCGCCCACGCACAGGTTGATAAGCGCGGTGCCCTTGCCGGACCGCTCCAGTTCGTCGAGCGCGGTGCCCAGCACCATCGCTCCGGTCGCGCCCAGCGGATGCCCCATGGCGATCGCGCCACCATTGACGTTGATCTGGCTGTGGTCGAGCTTCATGGCCTGCATGTAGCGCAACACGACGCTGGCGAAGGCTTCGTTCAACTCCCACAGGTCGATGTCGGCCACGGACATGCCCGCCCGCGCGAGCAGCTTGCCCGCGACGAATTCCGGCCCGGTCAGCATGATCAAGGGTTCGGACCCGATCGAGGCCATGGCGCGGATGCGGGCGCGGGGTTTCAGGCCGTATTTCTCGCCGATCTCCCTGCCGCCCACCAGCACCGAGGCGGCGCCATCGACGATGCCGCTGCTGTTGCCGGCATGGTGAATATGGTTGACGCACTCCAGTTCAGGATAACGCAACAGCGCGACCGTGTCGAAGCCCGGCATCTCCTCGCCCAGTGCCGCAAAACTGGGCTTGAGCGCGCCCAGCGACTGCATCGTCGCTTCAGGGCGCATATGTTCGTCATGATCCAGCACGACCTGGCCGATCACATCCCTGACCGGGACGATCGAGCGGGCAAAGCGGCCTTCATCCCAGGCCTGCTTGGCGCGACGCTGGCTTTCGACCGCATAGGCGTCGGCATCGTCGCGGCTGATGCCGAACTTGGTGGCGATGACGTCGGCGCCTATGCCCTGCGGCGCGAAATAGGTCTTGAATGCGACCGCCGGGTCCATCGCCCAGGCGCCGCCATCCGACGCCATCGGCACGCGGCTCATCGATTCGACGCCGCCGCCGATCGCGAACAGCGCTTCGCCGGCCATCACCTTGGCAGCGGCGATATTGACCGCTTCCAGGCCGGACGCACAGAAGCGATTGATCTGTACCCCTGCGGTGGTCTGCGCATAGTCGGCATTGAGCGCGGCGACGCGGGCGATGTCCGCGCCCTGTTCTCCCACCGGCGTCACGCAACCCATGATGACGTCGTCGACGTCGGCGGTGTCGATGCCGCTGCGGTCGCGCACGGCTTGCAGCATCTGGGTGGCAAGCTGGATCGGCGTGATTTCGTGCAACGATCCGTCGCTCTTGCCCCGGCCGCGCGGCGTGCGAACAGCGTCGTAGATATAGGCGTGCGTCATGTGATCCTTCTCCATCGCCGCTATCGAACGCGGTCGAGATAGGCGTCAAATGTATTTACGTTTACGTAAAGTGCAAGGGTATTTTCCGGCTTTGCCCGACCGTCGCAATGCCGTAGCGTCAAAGCCGGACCAGGACTGATGCCGCTTGAACGATGGGACTATTCAGGCGTCGTCGGCCGCACGTCCAGCAGGTCCTCGGGCGTATCGACATCGCGCAATACGCTGCCACTCGTCTCGATCTGTACCCCATGGCTCAGCAGCGCGCGCGCGCCCTGGTCGCCGCGCAGCGCCAGCAGCTCGTCGAAATGCTTGCGGCCGATGAAGGCGGGCGGAGAGGAGGAGAAGCCGTCCGTGCTGGCCACCACCGACCGTATGTCCTCGGCCGCCAGGCAGATGCGGTTATAATGTGTCTGCGGCACGTCTGGCATGTCGGCCAGGCAGATGAGGATGCCGCGCACCTTGCTCATCGGCATGACATGGCGCACCGCCTGCACGATGCTGCTGGAAATCCCGTCCTGGGGGCGTTCGTTGACCAGAATGGTATAGCCGCGCCGGTCCAGCTTGCGATGGATGACGGGGGCGAGCGGCAGCGGTCGCGCTACCGCGATCAATTCGCCAAAAGCCATGGACGCCACGGTTTCCAGCGTATGCGCGATCATCGGCTTGCCCCGCAGGTCCGCCATCAGCTTGTCGTCCTCGCCAAAGCGTGACGACGCGCCGGCCGCCAGCAGCACCGCTGCGATCCGTTCAGTGCGCATGGGCAAGAACCAGGTAAAGGGAAGGATCTGTCATGAACATTGCGGCGGCCCATGCGCCCTCTTGCGGGTTGATGTCGCGCACCGCGATGATGTGCCATTGACGCGGCAAACTGTCCATAGCCGCTGGGGGCTGGCAATCGCCGCGCACTCTCTCCATATCGATCGGGTCAACAACAGGGGGAGCCTGCCGATGGCCAATGCCGTGGACCACGAACTTATGCACGCGCCCGCCAAGGCGCCCGTGCCCGCCGAAGTATCGGAGGCTATCCGCACCCTGATCCGCTGGTCGGGCGATGATCCCACGCGCGAGGGGTTGATCGAGACTCCCGAGCGGGTTGCCCGCGCCTGGCGCGAATATTGCGAAGGTTATAGCGAGGACCCGGCCTATCATCTGTCGCGCATCTTCCACGAAGTCGGCGGTTATGATGAGATCGTGCTGCTCAAGGGCATCCCGTTTCAGTCGCATTGCGAGCATCACATGGCCCCCATCGTCGGCAAGGCGCATATCGCCTATCTGCCAAACGAATATGTGGTGGGCATTTCCAAGCTCGCGCGCGTTCTGCAAGCCTATGCGCGCAGGCTTCAGGTGCAGGAGCGCCTGACCGCCGAAGTTGCCGACTGTATCTGGGACAATCTGCATCCCCAGGGCGTGGCCGTGGTGATCGAAGCCACCCATGGCTGCATGACCGGACGGGGTGTCCGCACGCCCAACGTCATCATGAAGACCAGTCGGATGATGGGTGTGTTCCGCGAAGATGAAAAAGCGCGCAAGGAAGTGCTGAACCTGATCGGTCTATGAGCGAAACGCCAGCACCCCTGCCGCTGCGTGCGTCGGCGCAGCAAGCGCCGCCATCAGGCGGTCGACCGATGTCGGGCAACCGCCTGGCGCTGGTGACTGGCGGCCATCGCCGGCTCGGCGGCGCGATCAGCGCGGCGCTGGCGGGCGCGGGTTACATGCTGGCGATCCATGGCAGCCATGACACGCGGCTGGATTCGTCGCTGGCGCTGGCGCTGGAGGCCAATGAGACGCCCTGGCACGGCTTCGTCTGCGATTTCACCGATCCTGAAAGCGCCGAGGACCTGATCGCCGCCATCTCCACGCATTTCGGCCGGGCGCCCGACCTGCTGGTCAACAGTGCCGCCATTTTCGGGCAGGACCGGCTGGAGGATGTGACCGCGGACGATCTGGCCCGCCATTATGCGGTCAACTGCATCGCGCCTGCCCTGCTCACCAAGGCGTTCGCCACCGTGCCGGGTGGCGGGGTGGATCGCTGCATCGTCAACATCCTTGACCAGCGGGTCGACCATCCCCATGGCGATCAGTTCGCCTACACCCTGTCGAAAATCGCGCTGGCCGGGCTGACGCGGATGACCGCGCGCACGCTGGCGCCGCGCGTGCGCGTTAACGCCGTCGCGCCGGGCCTGACCATCGCAACCGCCGACTATGACGACGATCAGATGGAAAGGCTGGCCGGGGCGATGCCGCTCGACCGCCTGCCATTGCCCGAACAGATCGCCGAGGCGGTGCTGTATCTGGCGAACGCGACGGCGGTGACTGGCCAGACCGTCTATGTCGATGGCGGCGCGCACCTGCGCAGCTATGACAGGGACTTCATGCATATCCGTCCCTAGCGACCCGGTCACGGCGGGATCGGCATTCCCCGTCATTGTCAGTGGTCATTCATGAAAATGCCGCTAGGTTGCCCGCCCATGAGCTTTTCTCCCCGGCGCACCGCCGCTTCGCTAGTCGTTCTTTCGCTGCTGATCGCCGCTCCGGCCTCCGCTGCCCGCGACGCTCCTTCCGCGCCCGCCATCGCGTCGGGAAGCCAGACCCAGCTTCGCCCCTGGCTCTATGAAAATAGCGATGTGCCGATCGATCCGGCCTGGCGCTTTGGCGCATTGTCCAACGGGCTGCGCTATGCGGTGCGGCGCAATGGGGTGCCGCCGGGGCAGGTCAGCATCCGCCTGCGCATCGACGCCGGATCGCTGATGGAGCAGGCGGACGAACTGGGCTTTGCGCATTTCATGGAGCATCTGACCTTCCGTGGTTCGCGCCATGTGCCCGACGGCGAATCCAAGCGCATCTGGCAACGGCTGGGCGTTACATTCGGCAGCGACAGCAATGCTCAGACGACGCCGACCGGCACCACCTATGCGCTGGATTTGCCCCAGGCGACGCCGCAGGGGCTGGGCGAAAGCATGAAGATCCTCGCGGGCATGATGGCGGATCCCAATATCGTCGCCAGCGCGGTCGAGGCCGAACGGGCTGTGGTGCTCGCCGAAATGCGCGAATCTTTCGGCCCGCAATTTCGCCTGTCGGAAATCACGCGCCAGCATTTCTTTGCCGGCCAGCCGCTCGCCGATCACAGCCCCATCGGCACCGTCAAGACGCTGACCGCCGCCACCGCCGATCGGATGATGACCTTTCACCAGCGCTGGTATCGTCCCGAAAACGCGGTGATTTCGATCGCGGGTGACATTGATCCCGCCGCTGCCGAAAAGCTGATCAAGGATCATTTCGACAGCTGGCAGGGCGCGGGCAAGGGCGCAGCGGCCCCTGACTTCGGGGAACCCGATGCGAAGGCGTCGGCCACGCGGGTATTTGTCGAACCCGGCCTGCCGACCGGCATTTCCATGGCATGGCTGCGGCCCTGGAAGCCGCGCGCCGACACCATCGTCTACAATCAGGACAAGCTGACCGACATGCTGGCGCTCCAGATCGTCAATCGACGGCTGGAACAGGCGGCGCGGGCCGGGGGCAGCTTTCTCCAGGCCAGCGCCGAGCAACAGGATGTCAGCCGTTCGGTCGATGGCACCTTCCTGTCCATCGTGCCAACGGGCGAGGATTGGGCGAAGGCTTTGACCGATGTCCGCGCGATCATCGAAGACGCCAAGGCGACCCCGCCCAGCCAGCAGGAAATCGACCGCGAATATGCGCAGTTCGACACCGCGTTGATGGTGCAGGTCGAAAATGCCGACACCGAAGCGGGAGCCAAGCAGGCGAGCGACCTGGCCAGCGCCGTCGACATCCGCGAAACGATCGTCAGCCCGCAGGCGGCGGTCGACATTTTCCGCGCCGGCAAGCCCGCCATGACGCCGCAAAAGATGCAGGCATCGACTCGGCGCCTCTTTTCCGCCGGCGTGTTTCGCGCGTTGCTGATGACCGGCAAGGCGCAGCCCGATTCAGAGGCCAGGCTCGCGGCCGCGCTCGCCGCCCCCGTGGCGGCCGCGACCAACGCACGCCTTGCCGACGGCACCGTGACCATGGCCGACCTGCCGGCGCTGGGTGCGCCGGGCAAGGTCGTTTCGCGCACGCCGGTCGGCATGTTGGGGATGGAAACCATCACCTTTGCCAATGGCGTCAAGATGACGTTGTTCGCCAATGACGCTGAAACCGAAAAGGTGCGGATCAATGTCCGCTTCGGCTACGGCCAGCAGGCATTCTCTCCGACCAGGGCCGTGCCCAGTTGGGCAGGAAACTATGCGCTGGTGGCGAGCGGCATCGGCAAGCTTGGACAGCGTGAACTGGACGATTTGACCAACGGCCGGCGCATGGGCTTTGATTTTTCCATCGACGATGATGCATTCGAACTGGCGGCGGTCACACGCCCTGCGGACTATAAGGACCAGTTGCGCCTGTTCGCCGCCAAATTGGCCGCGCCCGGCTGGGACCCGGCGCCGATTGCGCGCGTCAAGTCCGGGGCGGGGCTTGCCTATGACGCCCTGTCGCGCTCGCCCGACGCCGTGCTTGGCCGCGATCTCAACTGGTTGCTGCGCGATAAGGACGCGCGCTACCGCACCCCCACGCTCCAGGAGATCAATGCGCTGACCCCGCAGAGCTTCCGCGAGACATGGGAACCGCTGCTGGCGTCGGGACCCATCGAGGTGCAGATTTTCGGACAGGTAAAGGCCGATGACGCTATCGCGGCGGTGGGTGAAACCTTTGGTGCGCTCGCCCCGCGTCCTGACCGGCCCGTGCCGGCAGCAAACAAGGCGATGCGCTTTCCCGCGCCCGCGCAAACGCCCGTCATACTGCGTCACAAGGGCGACAAGGAACAGGCCGCGGCCGTCATGGCATGGCCCACGTCGGGCGGCTTCGATGCCATCAAGGAATCGCGCCAACTCGAAATTTTGACCCAGATCTTCAATGATCGCCTGTTCGACAAGCTGCGCTCGGCCGAAGGCGCGGCCTATTCGCCCAGCGTCCAGAACAGCTGGCCGGTATCCTTCGACAGTGGCGGCTACATCCTCGTCTCCAGCCAGGTGAAGCCGGAAAAGATCAACGTCTTCTATGGCCTGGTCAAGGATACCGCCGCCGATCTGGCCAAGACCCCGATCAGCGCCGACGAACTGCAACGCGCAGTCGCGCCGATGCGGCAGATGCTTGCCCGCGCCAGCACCGGCAACGCCTTCTGGATGAACCAGATGGAAGGGGCGACGCACGATCCCCGCTATGTCGGCGCGATGAAATCGATGGCGGCGGATCTGCTGCAAGTGACCCCGGCAGAGATCCAGAGCCTTGCCGGCAAATATCTCCGCATGGACAAAAGCTGGTCGGCGGTGGTGCTGCCCGAAGGCGTGACGGCGAAATAGGGGAAGGCCCAGCGAACCGCTTACTGCGCGATCGCGGCGACCTCGACCCGGTCGCCATGGCTCTTGGGTGTGGAATTGACCAGCATCTCGACCGGCACCGATCCCAGATTCTGCGCCTGGTGCACCATGCCCGGTGGGATTTCGATGCCTTCCCCGGCTTTCAGCAGGGTGACTTCGCCATTGGCCTCCATCGTCAATTCGCCCGACAGGACATAGAAGAACTGTCGCGCCTTGCGATGCATGTGACGGATTTCCTTGGTGCCCGGCTGCATCCGTTCCTGGATGACCGACATGTCGTCGGTGCGGACCAGATGCCATCCGTCATTGCCTTCGCCCCAAGCATAATGTTCCGCGCCTGGCTTGTCGATCATGAAGGCCGGATAGACCGGCGGGCCGGCCATGGCGGGCGCGGCGAGCAGGAAGGGAAGGGCTGCGAGGGCGAGCGATCGGATCATCCTGTCCATCATCAACGGATGGCAGGCATGATTTCCGCCATGCACACTGGCGGGCGCGCGCCGGGCTTCCTATAGCTGGGCGATGGCATCACCCCCCAAGAGCAAGTCTCCCCCCGCGAAGAAGTCCGCAAAGGTCCGTCCCGCCGGCATGCCGACGCGCGATCAGGTGATGGATTTCATCACCACGTCGGACCAGCCCGCCGGCAAGCGGGAGATCGCGCGCGCCTTTGGCCTCAAGGGGCAGGAAAAGATCGCGCTTAAGGCGCTGCTCAAGGACATGGCGGACGAAGGCCTGCTCGATGTCGGCCCCGCCCGCGCCTTCCACAAGCTTGGCGGCGTGCCCAAGGTCACGGCGCTGCGCATCGTCGATGTCGAAGACACCACGCTCATCGCCACGCCGGAGCGGTGGGAGGCCGAAGGCCAGCCCGCGCCCCGCATCCGCATCGTCGAGCGGGGAAAACGGGGAGCGCTCACCATCGGCGACCGTATCCTCGCGCGCACCGAGGAAGCCGGCAAGGGCTGGCTTGCCCATCCGATGAAGAAGCTGGGCCGTGCGATCGAGATGCTGCTCGGCGTCGTGGAGGTGGGAGATGGCGGCAAGCTGTGGCTTCGCCCCGTCGACAAGCGCATCCGCAAGGACACGCCGATCAGCGACGCGGGCATCGCGAAAAAGGGCGACCTCGTCCTTGCCGAACCGGTCGGCCGCCCGCCGCGCATATCCGCCCGCGTCACCGACATATTGGGCGATCCCTTCGCCCCCCGCAGCTTCAGCCTGATCGCCATCCACAAGCATGGCATCCCCAATGTCTTTCCCGAAGCCACCGAGGAAGAGGCGCTGGTCGCCGCCGCCCAGCCACTGCACGAGGACAAGCGCGAGGACCTGCGCCACCTGCCGATCATCGCCATCGACCCCAGCGACGCGCGCGACCATGACGATGCGGTCTGGGCAGCCCCGGACGACGACGCCGCCAATCCGGGCGGCTACAGGGCGATCGTCGCCATCGCCGACGTCAGCTATTATGTCCGCCCCGGAAGCGCGCTCGACCGCGAAGCGCGCAAGCGCGGCAACAGCGTCTATTTCCCCGATCTCGTCGTGCCGATGCTGCCGCACCAACTGTCGTCGGACATGTGTTCGCTGCGCGCGGGGCAGGATCGTGCCGCCATGGCCTGCCATCTCGTCATCGACCAGGCCGGCAAGGTCATATCATGGCGCTTCACCCGCGCGGTGATCCGCGTCGCGGCGGTGCTCGCCTATGAAGACGCGCAGGCGGCGATCGACGGCGAAACGGATCATGCACTGCTCGAAACCGCCCTCAAACCGCTTTGGGCCTGCTGGGCGCTGCTGCGCCAGGCGCGCGAAAAGCGCGATCCGCTGGGTCTCGACCTGCCCGAACGCCGCGTCGTGCTGGACGAATGGGGCAAGATCGTCAGCGTCGCGGTGCGCGAGCGGCTCGACGCGCACATGCTGATCGAGGACTATATGATCGCCGCCAATGTCGCGGCTGCCAAGGCGCTGGAAGCGAAAAAGGCGCCGGTCATGTACCGCGTGCACGAACCGCCCAGTCGCGAAAAGCTGGTCGCGCTCAAGGAATATCTCGCCACCTTCGACATCGACTTCGCGTTGGGTCAGGTGATCCGACCGACCACCTTCAACCATCTGATCAAGCGCACGCAGGAATCGGAGGAAAGGGAGCAGATCATGCTCCAGATCCTGCGGACCCAGACCCAGGCCTATTATGCCCCGCAGAATATGGGCCATTTCGGCCTGGCGCTCGGCTCCTACGCCCATTTCACCTCGCCCATCCGCCGCTATGCCGACCTGCTCGTCCACCGCGCGCTGGTGGGCGCGTACGGGCTGGAAATGCCAAGGCCCAAGGGTGGCGCGCTGCCCGACAAGACCTCGCTCAGCGTCGAGGACTATGAGAATATGGGCCGCGTCGGCGAGCTGATCAGCCAGCATGAACGCCGCGCGATGGAGGCCGAGCGCGACACGATAGACCGCTATGTCGCCGCCTTCCTGGCCGCGCGCGTGGGCGAAATCGTCCAGGCGCGGATTACCGGCGTCCAGAATTTCGGTTTCTTCGCGACGGTCGAGGGGCTGGGCGGCGATGGCCTTGTCCCCGTCTCCACGCTGGGCGCGGAACGCTTCTTCTTCGACGAAGCGGGCAAGGCGCTGGAGGGCGTGGAAAGCGGCGATCGCTATACCGTCGGCCAGCGGCTCGACCTGCGGCTGGAGGAAGCCGACCCGATCAACGGCGCGCTGCGCTTTGCGCTCCCCGATGCGCCCACAGGGCGCCGGCCCCCGCCAGGCCGACAGGACCGCACCCGCCCCGGCACCCATCGCGGCCGCCCGATGAACATCCGCCACATCGGCGGCGCGAAGGGCAAGCACAGGAAGAAGTGACGGGGGCGGAGCGAGTGGCTAGGAAGCAGCTATGACCGACGCCGCTACCCTATCCGAAGCCGAAGCCGCCAACCGCCTCATGCGCCTCGCGAAGGTAATCGCGCGGCACAATCGGCTCTATCATGATGAGGACGCGCCCGAAATCAGCGATGCTGACTATGACGCCCTTATCCGCGAAAACAATGCGCTCGAAGCGGCGTTCCCGCACCTGATCCGCGCGGATTCCCCCAACGGCCAGGTCGGTGCGACGCCGACAAGCGCGCTCGGCAAAGTGCCCCATGCCGTCCGCATGATGAGCCTCGACAATGGCTTTGCCGACGAGGATATCGCCGAATTCATCGCCCGCGTCCGCCGCTTCCTGGCGCTACCCGAAGACGCGGCGGTGGCGCTGACCGCCGAACCAAAGATCGACGGGCTTTCATGCTCGTTGCGTTATGAAAGGGGCGAGCTGGTGCTTGCGGCCACTCGCGGCGACGGCCAGACGGGCGAGGACGTGACCGCCAACGTCCGCACCATCGCCGACATCCCTGACCGGCTGACGGGCAATGCACCCGATATTTTCGAGGTGCGCGGCGAAGTCTATATGGCCAAGAGCGATTTCGCAGCGCTCAATGCCCGCCTGCTCGCGCAAGCCGACGACCCGGAAAAGGCGCGCCAGTTCGCCAACCCGCGCAATGCCGCCGCCGGATCGCTGCGCCAGAAGGACGCGAGCGTCACCGCCAGCCGGCCCCTGCGCTTCCTCGCCCATGGCTGGGGCGAATATAGCGCATTGCCCGCCGACACCCAGCTGGGCATGATGCGCGCGATCGCCGGGTGGGGGCTTCCCGTCTCCGACCTGCTGACCGGCGTGAATGATTTCACCGCGCTCATCACCCATTACCGCGCCATCGAAGCCGCCCGCGCCGACCTGCCCTTCGACATTGACGGCGTCGTCTACAAGGTCGACCGGCTCGACTGGCAGCAGCGGCTGGGCTTCGTGGCCAAGGCGCCCCGCTGGGCCATCGCCCATAAATTCCCCGCCGAGCGGGCGCAGACCACGCTCGAAACCATCGACATCCAGGTCGGCCGCACCGGCAAGCTGACCCCTGTCGGCCGGCTGACCCCGGTCACCGTCGGCGGCGTCACGGTGTCCAACGTCACCCTCCACAATGCCGACGAGATCGCGCGCTTGGGAGCCCGCCCCGGCGACCGCGTCGTCATCCAGCGCGCCGGCGACGTCATCCCGCAGGTGGTGGAAAATCTGACCCGAGACGAGGATCGCCCGCCATTTGCCTATCCCGGCCATTGCCCCGCCTGCGGTTCCGAAGCGGTGCGCGAGGAAGGCGAAGTGGATATCCGCTGCACCGGCGGCCTGATCTGCCCGGCGCAGCGTTTCGAACGCCTTCGCCATTTCGTCAGCCGCGCCGCGCTGGATATCGAGGGGCTGGGCGAAAAGACGATCCAGGAATTTCTCGATCTGGGCTGGATCATCGAACCCGCCGACATTTTCCGCCTTGCCGACCATCGCGCCGATTTGCTGGGGCACGATGGCTGGAAGGAAAAGTCGGTCGACAATCTCCTCGCTGCGATCAATGCCAGGCGCACCATCGACGCGGCACGTCTCCTCTTTGGCCTCGGCATTCGCCATGTCGGCGCGGTGACGGCGCGCGATCTGCTCAAGCGCTACACGAGGCTGCCCGCCATACGCGCGCTGGCCGAGCAGGTCATCGCCCTGCGCGAGGCCACGCACCGGCAGGACGAGGAAGCCGAGCATCGCTTCCACAACCGTCTGGCCAAGGCGATCGCCGAATTGATCGGGGTCGACAATATCGGTGCCGCAGTCGGGCATGCGCTCGCCGACTTTTTTCACGAGCCGCACAACCAGCGCGTCTGGGACGATCTGCTGGGGCAGGTCAGCCCACCTGATTATATCGTGGCAACAAAGTCCAGCAGCGTCACCGGCAAGACCGTCGTCTTCACCGGCAAGCTCGAGACCATGAGTCGCGACGAGGCCAAGGCCCAGGCCGAGCGGCTGGGTGCCAAGGCAGCGGGATCGGTCAGCGCCAGGACCGATCTGGTCGTTGCCGGTCCCGGTGCAGGCTCAAAGCTCAAACAGGCAGCGGCACTGGGGATCGAGGTGATCGACGAAGCGGCCTGGGCGGAGATCGTCAAAGCGGCGGAATAGGCGCGCCCTTACCCCGCGCTCTCCAGCTTGTCCTGCGTCCGCATGTCGAAATCGCTGGCGTCGTGCCGCTCGTGGAGCTGTTCGTTCAGTTCGCCAAAGGTCTTGTTGACGATGCGCCCGCGCTGCACGGCTGGCCGCGCGGCGACCTGTTCCGCCCACCGCACCAGATTTTTGTAGCTCCTGACGTCCAGAAATTCGGTCGCGTCATAGATATTGGCAAGGACGAGACCGCCATACCAGGCCCAGATCGCGATGTCCGCGATCGTATATTCGCTGCCCGCAATATAGTCGTTGTCGGCAAGCTGGCGATCCAGCACGTCCAATTGACGCTTTGCTTCCATCGCATATCGATCGATCGGATATTGCCATTTTTCCGGCGCATAGGCGTAGAAATGGCCAAAACCCCCGCCCAGCAGCGGGGTAGCGGCCATCTGCCAGAACAGCCAGGACAGCGTCTCGGCGCGCGGGCCTGCATCGGTCGGCAGGAACGCGCCGAACTTTTCGGCGAGATAGAGGAGGATCGAACCCGATTCGAACACGCGCTGCGGCGGCGAAACGCTGTGGTCCATCAGCGCCGGGATCTTGCTGTTGGGATTGGCCGCGACAAAACCGCTGCCGAACTGGTCGCCTTCCTGGATGCGGATCAGCCAGGCATCATATTCCGCGCCTGCATGTCCTGCCGCCAGCAGTTCTTCCAGCAGGATCGTCACTTTCTGCCCATTGGGGGTTGCGAGCGAATAAAGTTGCAGCGGATGCCTGCCGATCGGCAGGTCCTTGTCATGCGTCGGCCCGGCGATCGGCCGATTGATATGCGCGAACGGCCCGCCATTCTCCTTGTCCCAGGTCCAGACGCGGGGCGGGGTATAGGGCATGTCGGTCACGGGCAGGTCTCCAGCGGTGGTGCGAAGGATATAGGTGGCTGTTTGCAACCCTGCAACGCAGGCTCGGCTAACGGCTGCCTATTTGCCTATATGCGGGCGGTTTGCATGGCTCTGCTCTGCGTTCTCGATCATGTCATGAAACTGGTCGGGGCCGCCCGAATAATTGGCTTGTGGCTCTTGACCTTCCCCAACGGACGGCCATATGTAGCGCCGCTAGCACTCTCGATGGGTGAGTGCTAACAGATCATGGTTCATCGGGAGAAGGATAAGGCGGGCACTATTTCGCGAGGGATGTCCTTGCGGAGGCCGTGCCGGACCGGTTCCCGGATATTGAGGGAAGGCAAACAACATGGCATTTCGTCCGTTGCACGACCGTGTTCTCGTCCGCCGCGTAGAGGCAGAAGAGAAGACCGCTGGTGGCATCATCATCCCCGACAGCGCCAAGGAAAAGCCGCAGGAAGGCGAAATCGTCTCCGTGGGTTCGGGCGCCAAGGCCGAAGATGGCAAGGTGACTCCGCTCGACGTCAAGGCCGGCGACCGCATCCTGTTCGGCAAATGGTCGGGAACCGAGATCAAGGTCGACGGTGAAGACCTGCTGATCATGAAGGAATCGGACATTCTGGGCATTGTTGCCTGATTTGTCGGTTCGCGGATTTCACACCCAGTGACGGTGTGAACTTCGCAATTTTACACATTCTCGATAGAAGGTATTAAGACCATGGCAGCGAAAGACGTAAAGTTTTCCCGCGACGCGCGTGAGCGCATTCTGCGCGGTGTCGACATCCTGGCCGACGCGGTCAAGGTGACGCTCGGTCCCAAGGGCCGCAATGTCGTCATCGACAAGAGCTTCGGCGCCCCCCGCATCACCAAGGACGGCGTCAGCGTCGCCAAGGAAATCGAACTCAAGGACAAGTTCGAGAATATGGGCGCCCAGATGGTGCGCGAAGTCGCTTCGAAGACCAACGACATCGCCGGTGACGGCACCACCACCGCGACCGTGCTGGCCCAGGCCATCGTTCGCGAAGGCATGAAGTCGGTTGCCGCCGGCATGAACCCGATGGACCTGAAGCGCGGCATCGACCTTGCCGTGATCAAGGTCGTCGAGGACCTCAAGGCCCGCTCCAAGCCGGTTTCGGGCACCAAGGAAATCGCTCAGGTCGGCATCATCTCGGCCAACGGTGACACCGTGGTCGGCGAAAAGATCGCCGAAGCGATGGAAAAGGTCGGCAAGGAAGGCGTCATCACCGTGGAAGAGGCCAAGGGTCTCGACTTCGAACTGGACGTCGTCGAAGGCATGCAGTTCGACCGTGGCTACCTGTCGCCCTATTTCGTGACCAACCCGGAAAAGATGCAGGTCGAGCTTCAGGATCCCTATATCCTGATCCACGAAAAGAAGCTTAGCAACCTCCAGTCGATCCTGCCGATCCTCGAAGCGGTCGTGCAGTCGGGTCGTCCGCTGCTGATCATCGCGGAAGATATCGAAGGCGAGGCTCTGGCCACGCTCGTCGTCAACAAGCTGCGCGGCGGCCTCAAGGTCGCAGCGGTCAAGGCGCCTGGTTTCGGCGATCGTCGCAAGGCGATGCTGGAAGATCTCGCCGTCCTCACCAAGGGCGAAGTGATTTCGGAAGACCTCGGCATCAAGCTTGAAAACGTGACCCTTGCCATGCTGGGCACCGCCAAGCGCGTCACCATCGACAAGGACAACACCACCGTCGTCGACGGCGCTGGTGATGCCGACGCGATCAAGGGCCGCACCGAGCAGATCCGTGCGCAGATCGAGACGACCACGTCCGACTATGACAAGGAAAAGCTGCAGGAACGTCTGGCCAAGCTCGCCGGTGGCGTTGCGGTCATCAAGGTCGGCGGTGCATCGGAAGTCGAAGTCAAGGAGCGCAAGGACCGCGTCGACGACGCGCTGCACGCGACCCGCGCGGCTGTCGAAGAAGGCATCGTTCCCGGCGGCGGTACGGCGCTGCTGTACGCCACCAAGGCTCTGGAAGGCCTCAAGGGCGCGAATGACGACCAGACTCGCGGCATCGACATCATCCGCAAGGCAATCGAAGCGCCGCTGCGCCAGATCGCCCAGAATGCGGGGGTCGACGGCGCCGTCGTGGCCGGCAACCTGCTGCGCGAAAATGACGAGACCCGCGGCTTCAACGCTTCGACCGACGTCTATGAAAACCTGGTGGAAGCCGGCGTTATCGATCCGACCAAGGTTGTGCGGGCCGCGTTGCAGGACGCCGCTTCGGTGGCCGGACTGCTGATCACCACCGAGGCTGCGATCTCGGAAATGCCTGCCGACGACAAGGCGCCGATGGGCATGCCCGGCGGCGGCATGGGCGGCATGGGCGGCATGGACTTCTAAGTCCTGCCTTCCTGACGGCAATGGGAAAGGCCGGCGGAGCGATCCGCCGGCCTTTTTTTGGCTGGCCGCCCTTGCCAGATCAGGTCCGGGCCATCACGCTCAGTTGCATGTGCGCGCGCACTCGAAACCCAAGTGTCTCATAAAGCGCGATCGTCGCCTCATGGGCGGCATAGGCATGAAGAAACGGGGTCTCGCCCCGCGCCTGCATTGCCCGCATCACATGGCGCATCAGCACCCGGGCGTGGCCGCGTCCGCGATGATCGGGGTGGGTGCACACGCCGCTGACCTCGGTCAGCCCAGACATCCGCATCCGCTCTCCCGCCATCGCGACCAGGACGCCCTTGTCACGGATGCCTATGAAACGGCCCAGTCTGTGGGTGAGGGGATGGAACGGGCCGGGCCGGGTCAGCAGCGCCAGAGCACGCATGTCATCCGCATCCTGGTCGGTCAGCAGCAACGGGGTGCCCGGCGGCGCCTCATCGGGCACCGTGTCGGCGACCATCTGTGCCAGGCCCGCCTCCCGCACCAGGCATAGGCCCGAAGGCGGGGAAACACCGGGTCGCTCGACGATCCATAATTCGCCGCTTTTCGGCGCCAGCCGCGCAAGCGCCGCCTTCGCCGCGTCACCGTGGTCGGCGCTCGCACCGAATGGACCATATTGTGCATCGATCCTGCGTGCCTGATCGTCGCCCTGTGCAAATGCCGACCATCCCGTGGCGAGCGCATTCCAAACGGGCCGATCCAGGAGCGAATAAGGCATGGCGCGATCTCTTCGGTGACGTGAGGACAAGCCGATCCTTGCATAGGGCTGTATCGGAATTAACCAAAAACTAAGCGAAAAAGACGATCAAGGCTGTCGGGAACCGGAGACCCTACTGTTTGCTCGACATTTGGCTATCTCTAAAACGGCGTTTCGCGCAGCGTACGGCACAGGAGGCCGACGTACGGCGGAGCCTTGTCGAAACGCTTTACGCTTCCCCCGCATCGCTGACGATCGGCGCCGTGACGGGCATTGCCGTCGGCATCGTCACCAGCATCCTGTCGGATGACCACTATATCGACGCCGTGGTCGCCACCCTGTGTCTGGTCGGAACCCTGCGCGTCATATCGGCCATCTTTTTCCATCGCCAGCAGGTGCTCGGAACCGCCAACGCCTCGCGCAATTGGGAACGCGCTTACGAATTGGGCGCATGGGCCTATGCCGGATTGCTGGGCCTGATGGGCATAGTGACGCTGCTGCGCTCACAGGATGCAGTGATCCACATGCTCAATGTGGCGATGGCGGCCGGCTATGCCGGTGGCATTTCCGGGCGCAACGCCGGGCGCGTGCGGATTGCGGTCGGCCAAGTCTGCCTGGCGCTGGGTCCGACCGCGACGGGTCTGTGGCTGGAAGGATCGATTGGCTATCGGGTGTTGTCGGTGGCCATGGCGATGATGATATTGGGCCTCGCCGAAATCAGTTCCACCACGCACCGCATCGTCGTCCAGGCGTTGATCGGCAAGCGTGACAAGTCGCTCCTTGCCGAAAAGTTCGAGCGGCTGGCGCGTTATGACAGCCTGACCGGCCTCGAAAACCGCATGGCTATGCAGATGCGCCTGCGCGAGATTTTCGAAAACAGCCACAAGTCGAACGATGCCGCCGCGATTCTGTGGATGGATCTTGATCGCTTCAAGGAAATCAACGATTCCCTCGGCCATATGGTCGGCGACCAGTTGCTGCGCACCGTTGCGGAGCGGCTGCATGAAGTGTTGCACGGCCGGGGCCATATCGCACGCTTCGGTGGTGACGAATTCGTTCTCATCTGTCCCAACACCGATCGCGTCACCGCGCAGACTATCGCGCGCGAGATCATCGACTATTTCAGCTATGGCTTCGACGTGGGCGACCATCATCTCCAGGTGACCGCTTCTATCGGCTATGCGGTCGCGCCGCAGGACGGGCGCGACATGGACGAGTTGATGCAGCATGCAGATCTTGCGCTCTATGAAGCCAAGCGGGCCGGCCGCAATCGCGCCGCCAGCTTCACCTGGTCGCTCAAGGAGCGCTTCAACCGCGTGCACGAGATTGAAACCGGGCTACGCCGTGCGATCGAAATCGATGAACTGAAACTGGCGTTTCAGCCCATCGTCGATCTGGCGAGCGGCCGTATCGATGCGTGCGAAGCGCTGCTGCGCTGGGATCACCCGACGCTCGGGCCTGTCTCTCCCGCCGAATTCATCCCGATAGCCGAAGGCATGGGGATGATCGAGCCGATGACCGCCTGGGTGTTGCGATCGGCCTGTTCGGCGGCAGCATCCTGGCCGGGGGATGTGCGGATCGCTATCAATATTTCGCCCGCATCGCTCAAATCGTCCGATTTGCCAGCCAATGTCATCGCCACGCTGTTGGAAACGGGCCTGTCGGCCCGACGGCTGGAGCTTGAGGTTACCGAATCGATTTTCCTCGACGACAGCGGCCAGACCAACGCCATCCTGCGCGAATTGCAGCGCATCGGCCTGCGGCTGGCCCTGGACGATTTCGGCACCGGCTATTCGTCCCTCAGCTACCTGCGCTCCTATCGCTTCGACACGCTCAAGGTCGACCAAAGCTTCATGGCCGGGGTGCAGGATAATCGGGAAGACCGCGCGATCGTCCACGCGATCGGCCATCTGGCGCGCGCTCTGGATATGGATACGGTGGCTGAAGGCATAGAAACCGAGGATCAGTTGATGCACGCGCGTCAGGCGGGTTTCACCAATGTCCAGGGCTATCTGCTCAGCCGACCGATCGATCGCGACGCGATCGGCCGGCTGATCGCCGCGGGGCCGCTGCTTCCGATGGCCGTGCCGGTCGGCATTCGCACCGCCTGAAGCGCCCGCGCTTTGCCCATCGCAGCGGTCGTCGCAAGATGACGCACGCAGCGGCGCTAAGTGCCGCGCAGCCGCATCTGCGCGGAAGCCAGCCGCCGCATCATCCGCAAATCCCGGTCGGACAGGGACATGGCGGTGTCCGCCCAGGTTTCGACGATATCAGTCAGTTCGCTCAAGGTCAGCGGATTGACTCGCCTGCCGGCGCGATTGATACCGACATAACCGGCATGATGAGCACTATGGTCGGCGATCCATTGGCGCGTTGCCGCTTCGCCTTCGCCCGTGTCGACGACCCGCGACACGATGCCCATGTCGAACATTTCGTCGGCACTGTAAATGCGGCCTTCGGTGATCATCTGCCGGGCGATCAGCGGACCGACCCGGCGTGACAGGATCGAATAGGCGCCCATGCCGGGGAACAGGCCGAACAGCACTTCGGGCAGGCCGAAGCGTGCCTGCCGCTCGGCGATGATGACGTCGAAACACATCAGCGCCTCAAGCCCCCCACCCAGCGCGTCGCCCTGCGCCAAGCCTATATTGATGATCGGCATATCGTTGCAGTGCCAGATGCGATCGACGATTTCGACGCAGGCGACACCATATCGCACCAAAGTCGCCCGGTCTCGCCGCTGTATGCATTCGGCGAACATTTCAAGATCGCCCCCGAGGTTGAAAATGCCCGGAAAGCGCGAGCCCAATATCATGAACTTGAGCGGCCCGGCATCCGCGCCGAACATCCGGCGAGTCTCTCGCTGCCACGCCATCGTGTCGCGAATCAGGCTCAGGCTGGAATTGGGGCGTTCATGCGGGGTCATGAAGGCCCAGAGCGCTCCTTGTTCCGCATCCCACCGAACGTCGATCTGCCCGAGGTCGAACAGCGTCGATCGCCTGAGTCGATGCTCCAGGCTGTCGTCAGGGAAGGAGATCTGCGAATGGCCGTCATCCTGCCCGTCGTCCAGGAGCGGTTCGACTTCCATCCTGCCGTCGACCGGATTAAACCGCCCGGAATCAATCATCTGCGCCCCCAAATTTTGGATCGATCAGAAGAGAACAGGCTCGCTGCGGCTATGCAATGACTGAGCGGCGATTTTCACGATGTTAACCCTTTTCGGGTCTGACTGTTGCGTTCTCGCATCCAATATATCGCACAAAATGGCGATGTGATGCAAATCAGCCACATCTGGCGATTTCTTGCAGACTGTCAGCCCCGGCCGTAAGGCCGTTGTTAACCTTTATTAATTACGTCGGGCGCATGACCTATGATCGATCGAGCGGCGCCCGCGTCACATTGATGCTCCAGGATGGCGAAGGTCAGGCCTGGCCGTTTTCGCTGTCTCGCGACTGCCTCTGCTTCATAGGACGCTACAAGCGCGTCGACGGGTTTCGGATCGACCCCGCGCTGCTGTTCCAGGGCGCTGCTCGCCGCTATTGACAGCCTTGCTGTTCTCCTGATCTCGCGCGCCTGTCTTGTCTATGGAACGTCGGCGTCCTACACGCCGCCGCCATGATCCGTCCCCGTTTCCAGTTTTCGATTTCCGCCACAGACGGCGCGGCCAGGGCGGGTGTCATCGCCATGCGCCGTGGCGATATCCAAACCCCGGCCTTCATGCCGGTCGGTACCGCCGCCACCGTCAAGGCGATGCGGCCTGCCGAGGTCAGGGCATCGGGCGCGGACATCATCCTTGGCAATACCTACCATCTGATGCTGCGGCCGGGCGCGGAGCGCGTGGCCCGGCTGGGGGGGCTGCACGGCTTCATGGGGTGGGACCGGCCCATTCTGACCGACAGCGGCGGCTATCAGGTAATGAGCCTGTCGGCGCTGACGAAAATGAGCGAACAAGGCGTCGCCTTTTCCAGCCATCTCGATGGGTCGAAACATATGCTCAGCCCGGAACGGTCGATGGAGATCCAGCGGCTGCTCGACAGCGACATCGTCATGGCTTTCGACGAATGTACGAAAAACGGCTGCTCCCATGAAGAAGCCGGTCGGTCGATGGAGCGGTCGATGCGCTGGGCGAAGCGGTCGCGCGACGCGTTTGACGCAGGGGGTGACCATGCGGGTCGTGCCGCTCTATTCGGCATCCAGCAAGGTTCGCTCGACCGGAGCCTGCGCGCGCAATCGGCACAACAACTGATCGATATCGGCTTTGACGGCTATGCTATCGGCGGTCTCGCGGTGGGCGAGGGGCAGGACGCGATGTTCGCCACGCTCGACTTCGCGCCCGATATGCTGCCCGTCGATCGGCCCCGCTATCTGATGGGGGTGGGCAAGCCCGATGACATCGTCGGCGCGGTTGCACGGGGGGTCGACATGTTCGATTGCGTGCTGCCGACGCGTTCGGGTCGCAACGGCCAGGCGTTCACCTGGGCCGGCCCGCTCAATATCCGCAACGCCCGATTTGCCGAGGATGGCGATCCGCTGGATCCGCGCTGCGCCTGTCCGGTATGTACAGGTTGGAGCCGTGCCTACCTCCATCACCTCGTTCGGTCGGGCGAGATGCTGGGCGCCATGCTGATGACGCAACATAATATCCACTTCTACCAGGCGCTTATGCAGTCGATGCGCGACGCGATCGGTGCAGGAAGGTTCGCTGCGTTCGCCGCCGACTTTCGCCGCGATTATGGGCGCGTGGGATCGGTTGCTTGACCGCTACGGCACCGCGCTGATGGCAATGGCATAGGAACCGGCTTCCTCGTCTCTCTCCAGCGGCGCTCGCAACTGGCGCGACAGGCCGGTCAGCACCCGGTCGAACCGGTCGTGCAGCGGATCGGTGACCAGCGTGCCCGTCAGGGCGCTGGATGCGACCGTCAGGCACGCCCGGCCGGGCGTGTCTATCTGGCGGACAGTGATCCGCATTCCCGCGGACGGGCCGGCCAGCATTGCCAGCTCGACCAGTTCGGTCACCAGGAAAGCCACCGGCACGGCGACATCCTGCGTAATGTGCAGATCGTCGCTGTCGATCTGGATGCCGAATTTGCGCGCTGCCTCGGGCGCCGTGGCGCGCAGGCTCGCCGATAATTCGCTGATCAGCGCGCGCACGCCGACGCCGCGATTGTCTTCCAGCTCGGCGAAATGATTGCGGTGAACGACGGACAATGCATCGACCCGCCGCTGGATCGACGCATAGGCCTCGATCGCTTCATCCGCGGTGGCGGCGCGGGCGTGCAGATTGATCAGGCTTGCGATGATCTGTAGGTTGTTCTTGACCCGATGATGTACCTCGCGCGTCAATTTGCGCTGATTGTCGAGACTGGCCGCCATTTCGGCCTCATGGCTCGCCACATCCTCGGTAATCGCGCGAAAAGTATCCCCCAGCGCCGATATTTCCATGGCCGGCGTGCGGACGCGGGTCATCGGCTCCAGCACCTCGCCAGGATGATAGGCCTCCACTGCGCGCCGCAGCATGACCAGGGGGCGGATCAGCAGCCGGTTCACCACGAACCAGCCGATCGCGGCCGCCGCGAACCACATCACCATCGGCAGGAACAGCGATAATGTCCGGGCCAGTGTCGCCGGTGGCTCGCGCACCGACATGACAAGCGCCAGCCGGTCGATCCCGACCGCCGCAGACACGCGGTTCATTTCGCCTTCGCCGGTCAGTCGGGTGTCGCTGATCGGAAGCACCTGCTCGTCCTGCCGCAAAGCGATCCGCCGGTTTTGCAACGCTGCGGTCGAATCGGCGATCCTTTCCAGATGGCGCATGCCATAATAGGTGATCGCAACGATGGCATCGTTACGGCTGATCGTCCGTCGCGCGAGATAGTTCGAGTTGGTAAGAACCGCGCTGTCCCCCGGAGCGAAACGTTCCGCAGGATCGATTCCCACGGGTTCGCGGCTATGGCTGCTGCACAAAAGGTGCCCTTGCCGATCATAGATGAAGAACAGGGCGTCGTGATTGGCGCGCGACGTCATGAATGACCTGGCACGCGGGCAAATGGTCCTGTCGGTCGTTCCCTCGGCAAAAGCATCGACGGTAAGTTGCAGCGCCGCCTGATCAGCCATCAGTTCGGCGGCGAGCTTGCGCGCGCTCTGCGTCACCGCCATGCGCAGCAAGGCTTCCCTTTCAAGATCGGCGGTCTCTATCGCCTGCAAGGATGCGACCAGGGCAATCCCGCCCAGCGGGAGCAAAGCGAGAGTCAGGATCAGGAACATCTTGACGCCGGTCGAACGCGTCAAATCCCTGAATGACTGATATGCCTCCGCAGCGGCCTGCATCATGGCGGCAATATCCTGATGAGATCAGCCCAGCTTGCTGAGCAGGTCAAGCATCTCGGCCGGAATATCCTCGTTCACTGTGCGCTGATAAACGCTGCGCAGCACATCACCCACATGCCCGTCATCGGCCGCTTTGGTCCGCTTCCTGGGGCGGGGGGCATTGGGACGCTTTTCGGGCGCGGTGCTGGAATCGCTGGAATTGACGACGTCTGTCTTCATGTCCGGTCGCATTTCGGAAGAAACCAAAACCAGTCCCTCTGCCTTGTCATCATGTGCAAGCTACTTACCCATTGCCGTTTCGTATCCTGACGTCAATTCGGTTCACGATGGGTTAACCATGGGAATAGCGTTTTGACGAAAAAACCGAACGGCAGTGAAACAAATCCTGTCATTGATGGTTCCGTGGTCGAGCCTTTTTCTTTTCCGTCCGGCGGGAAGGGGGAGCAGGGGGATCGGACGGGGGCTTGCCATCAGGGTTTCGCCGCTTCATCTGTCCTGTCTCAGGGATGCTCATGATCAGATCGCCTTTCGGGGCAGGGAGAAGTTCTAAACATGTCGCTTGGACAAAAGCTGCACCCCCACCTTCCGTTTCTTCGCCGTTATGCGCGCGCCCTGACGGGAAGCCAGTCGCATGGCGACGCCTATGTTCGCGCGGCGCTGGAGGCGATCGTTGCTGCGCCAGATGAATTTCCCAGCGATGTGGACCCGCGTCTTGGCCTCTACCGGATATTTCACGCCATCTGGTCTTCGTCGCATCTGGAAGATGGCCCAGTTCTGGATGTCGGCGAATCCCCTGAAGCGGTCGCCCATGCGCGCCTCGCCCGCCTGACCCCGCTTCCTCGCCAGGCGCTGCTGCTGACCGCGCTCGAAGGCTTCACGAGCGAGGATACCGCCTATCTTATCGACATGACCACCAGCGATGTAGACGCGCTGGTTCAGGAGGCGCTGACCGAGATCGAGGCACAGACACATGCCAAGGTCCTGATCATCGAGGATGAGCCGATTATCGCGATGGATATCGAGACGATCGTGCGCGACCTGGGGCATGAAGTCACAGCCATTGCCGTCACGCGGGAGGATGCGGTTCGCGAAGCGATGGCCGAACGCCCCGGCTTGGTCCTGGCCGATATTCAATTGGCTGACGATTCCAGCGGTATCGACGCGGTTAAGGACATTTTGGCGGAATTCGCGGTGCCGGTGATTTTCATCACCGCTTTCCCCGAACGCCTGCTGACCGGAGAGCGGCCCGAGCCGACCTTCCTCATCACCAAGCCGTTCCAGCGCGCGACCGTCAAGGCGGCCATTGCCCAGGCGCTGTTTTTCGACCAGGCAACGGCGCCTGCCTGACCGATATAGGACGGAACCCGCTTTGCTTGATCGCGTTATTGATGCGTAACGATCGGGAGAATTGCCATGGCGGAACCGGAACAGCACATCTCGACGGATGATGCGCGCAGTGGTTCGACTCCGCACATCGTCCGTTACGTCCTCGCAATTTCACTTGGCCTTGCGATTGTCGGCATGCTCGTTGTGCTTTGGCAGTGATTTCCAGGGATCAGACAGGATTGGTGGTTAGTGGGTGACAATCTATTGTGGAACGGACGCGGTTGGCGCTACGGCGGCATCTGTCTCGCGTTCGCGTGCGTTGGCATCTGGGAAGGTCGCCTGGATGGCTGAGGATTTGCCGGATCAGGAACTGCGCGAAGCGCTTTCCGATGCCGATTTCAAGCGTGAGTTGACGACCGTCATTCCGCATTTGCGTGCGTTTGGCCGTTCCCTGTCGGGAAATCGCGACGTCGCCGACGATCTGGTGCAGGAGACCCTGCTCAAGGCCTGGGCGGCGCGTCACCGGTTTCAGGCAGGGACCAACATGCGCGCCTGGACGTTCATCATCCTGCGCAACCATTATCTTTCGCAGATGCGCCGCTCGCGCTTCCGGGGCGAGTGGGATGACCTGACCGCCGACCGCCTGCTCGCGGCCCCCGCCGGGCAGGACAAGCATGTCGAACTGAGTGACATGCAGCGCGCGCTTCTTCAACTCCCCCAACCCCAGCGAGAAGCACTGATCCTGGTGGGAGCGGGGGGCTTTGCCTATGAGGAAGCTGCGGAAATCTGCGGCGTCGCCGTGGGTACGATCAAAAGCCGGGTTGCGCGCGGTCGCACGGCGCTGGAGCAAATATTGCAGGGCGGCGACCTGCCGTCGCGTCGCGGCCATGAAGTATCGCAGGCTGGCGTCCTGAGCGAAATCATGGAAGATGTGGATCGGCTCAGCCGGGGGCGCTGATCGACGGAACATAGCCCGATTCATGCGGGTTGATGTTCTTTGAATGGCCGATCACCAGGGGAGGCCGTAACGGTCGACAGCAGCAATAACAACCGCCGCGCCGGCAACGGCGGGGTAATCTTTGCCATCATCGCATTGGCGCTTGTCCTCGCGATCGGTTTTTTCTTTCTGGTCGAACGCGCGGATAATTCCGATCCTGCCGAGGCCGTGACGGAGGCGACGCGATCGATCGACGACGGCGCACGAGTCGTTGGCGATGCCGCACGCAATGCGGCAGATACCCTACGCCGTCGCGACTGACGCGGTGTGCGCCGGCCTTTCTGGCCGGCGGCATCCATCTGACCGGCTCGGTCCTTCAGCATTTATTTGCTATTTTGAGGCAGCATCGTCCTACTGTCGGAAATGCTTACACGCGCTGTAAGGCATGACGACGGCGTAAAGGCCCGTCGCGTCTCCGCAATGGAGTAGCGGGCGAAACAAGTGCGGGACGATGATCAGGCTGTTCAAACATTATGTGCCGCATGCCGTGCTGCTGCTGGGCCTGCTCGACCTGGTACTGCTGCTGTGCGCGGCGGAAGCCGGCTGGATATTGCGCGCGCGCGAAATCGGCATGGACATAGATCATGTCATGACCCGAATGGGTCCCTTGCTCAGTTTCGCCGTCGCGCTGCAAACCGCGATGATCGCGGTGGGCGTCTATGGCACCGAATCGCTTCAGTCGATCCGCTATGCGCTGGCGCGGCTGATGGTAGCGATTTCGCTCGGCGTCATCTTTTTGTCTGTCATGCACTTCCTGCTGCCGAGTATGACCTTGTGGCGTTCCAATTCACTCTACGCGATGGGGCTGGCCTTCTGCCTGCTGGTCGCGGTGCGGTTGCTGCTGGGCTCGATGCTGGGGGGCGAAGCGTTCAAGCGACGACTCATCGTGCTCGGCGCGGGCAACCGCGCCAACCGCATAAAGGATCTGGAGCTGCGGCCCGGATCAGGCTTCCTGGTTGTCGGTTATATCGGCATGAGCGATGGCCCTCATGTCGTGCCCGAAGCGATCAATCGCAGTGCTATCTACAATCTCGCCGACTTCGTGGTGAAGCTGGGGGCCAGCGAAGTGGTGCTGGCGCTGGAGGAGCGGCGCAATGCGTTGCCGCTGTCCGACCTGCTGCGCATCAAGACCACCGGCGTCCATGTCAACGAGATATCGACCTTTCTGGAGCGCGAGACCGGCCGGGTCGATCTCGACAGCGTTAACCCCAGCTGGCTGATCTTTTCCGATGGTTTTTCCGCCGGACGTCGGATTTCCAGCATCGCCAAGCGCCTGTTCGACATCGCTGCCAGTGCCCTGCTGCTGGCGCTGACCGGCCCTGTCATCCTGATCGCCGCCATCCTGGTCAAACTCGATTCCAAGGGCCCGGCTTTCTATCGCCAGCAACGGGTGGGCCTGTTCGGCCAGGAATTCTGGATCGTCAAGCTGCGCACCATGCGGCAGGACGCCGAGGTCGAAGGGCAGGCGGTCTGGGCCGAGCAGGACGATCCGCGCATCACGCGCCTCGGCTATTGGTTGCGAAAGCTCCGCATCGACGAACTTCCGCAGACCTGGACCGTGCTCAAGGGCGAAATGAGCTTCGTTGGTCCACGGCCCGAGCGCCGCCAGTTCGTCGATGATCTGGAACAGCATCTGCGCTATTATGCCGAGCGCCATATGGTGAAGCCGGGCATCACCGGCTGGGCGCAGATCAACTACCCCTATGGCGCTTCAATCGAGGATTCGCGCAACAAGCTCGAATATGATCTCTACTACGCCAAGAATTACACGCCCTTTCTCGATTTCCTGATCCTGATCCAGACCGTTCGCGTCGTGCTCTGGCCGGACGGCGCGCGCTGAGGACGGGGCAGGCATGAGCGCCCTTCTGCAATTTGTCGGCAATGGCGGCCATGCGCTGGCGGCGGCGCTGTTCGCGGCGCTTGGCATCTATGCGCTGCGCCGGGGGCATGGAACGCCCGAACGCACGCTATTGTCCGCCGCTTTGCTGCTGACCGCCTGCTGGGCGCTGTACATTGCCTTTGGCGGCGTGGAAAAGCCGCTGTCCGGGCTGATGGAAAGCGTCCGCAACGTTGCATGGCTTTTGTTGATGTTCGTCATGCTGCGGCGCGGGGAGGGCGCCCGCTCGGGGCGTCTATGGGCGATCAGCGCGGTTTATGCGGTTCTGGCCGGCCTGATCGCGACCCAATGTTTCATCGATGTCATCTGGCGCCAGCTCGATCCGCTGGGAGACCTTCATCGTTCGCTCGTCACCGTTTCGCTGACACTGCGGATGATGACGGCGATTGGCGCGCTTGTCCTGGTCCACAATCTTTTCAGCGTGTCGGCACCCGAAGGACGATCGCGCATCGCCCTGTTGATGGGCGCGCTGGCGGCGATGTGGACCTATGATCTCAACCTCTATGTGATCGGCTATCTGGCTATCGAGCGCGCCAACGAACTGTACGCGCTGCGTGGCCTGGTCGTGGCGATGCTCGCCCCGGTCCTGGCAATCGGCCTGCACAAGGATGTGGCGGGCCGCCTTCGCCTGTCGCGCACCGTCACCTTCCGGTCGCTGTCGGTGGTCGCGGTCGGCCTGTATGTGATCCTGCTCGCAGCGGCGACGGCCTTGATCGAACTGGTTGCCGGCCCCTTTGCGCGCCTGATCGAAATTGGCGGCCTGTTCGTCATGGCAGTGGCCGGCCTGTTGCTGCTACCCTCGCGCCGGCTGCGCGCCTTGGCCAAGGTGCAGGTCGCCAAACATTTCTTCCAGCATCGCTACGATTATCGCGCTGAATGGATGCGCTTTGGCGATACCATCGGCCAGCCCGGCGACGATGCCGCCCCCCTGGGCGTGCGAGTGGTCAAGGCGGTTGCCGATATCACCGAATCCCCGGCGGGCATGCTGCTGCTGCGCGACGACACGGGCGCGCTCTCGCTGGAAACCCAATGGAACTGGGTGGGCGATCTACCACCGTCGCCCTCCATGTCGGACAAAGACGCGCAAATTCTGGAAGACAGCGGCTGGATCGCCGATCTCGATGGCCTGGCGGCAGGGCGCGGCAGGATCACGCCGCCCGGCTGGATGGTTGCCGATCGCCGGATATGGGCGCTGGTGCCGCTCATTCATTTCGGCCGGCTCACCGGAGTCATCCTGCTGGCGCGGCCCGCCGTCGACCGGCGGCTCGACTGGGAGGATTTCGACATGCTGCGCGCCGCCGGCCGGCAAGCGGCCAGCTATATCAGCGAAGCGCAGGGGCAGCAGGCGCTGGATGACGCGCAGCGCTTCGAAGAATTCAACCGCCGCTTCGCCTTCATCATGCACGACGTCAAGAATCTGGTCAGCCAGATTTCGCTCGTTGCCCGCAATGCCGAACGCCATGCCGATAACCCTGCCTTTCGCGCCGACATGGTGCTGACACTCAAGGATTCGGTCGGCAAGATGAACGAATTGCTCGCCCGGCTGTCACAGCATCATCGCGTCCGCCCGGCCGATCCTGTACCCATGTCGCTTCGCGATGTCGCCGCCGTGGTGATCGCGCGTGCCCGCCAGCATCGCGTCACCCTGTCGGGCGATGCGCCGCTGGTGCTCGCTGATCCGGCTCGCGTCGAACAGATCCTCACCCACCTGATCCAGAATGCGATCGACGCCAGTGCAGGCGGCCATCCTGTCGAGGTGCGGCTGGGGCGGGAAGGAAGGCAGGCCCTGGTCGATATCATCGACCAGGGTTGCGGCATGAGCGCGGAATATATCCGCCGCGAACTGTTCAAGCCATTTTCCTCCAGCAAGGCCGGCGGCTTTGGCATCGGCGCGTTCGAGGCGCGGTCGCTGGCGCTGGCGCTGGGCGGCGGCATCGACGTCGAAAGCCGACCGGACGCGGGAAGCCGTTTCACCCTCCGCCTGCCGCTCGCTGCTGCTGATCTCGACGCCAAATCCACCGAAGTGAAGGCCGCCTGATGACCGACACGCGCCCCAAATTGCTGATCGTCGAGGATGATCCCGGTCTGCAGCGGCAGCTGCGCTGGGCCTATGACGATTACCAGTTGTTCATCGCCGGCGACCGCGAGGAAGCGATCGAATTGCTGCGTGCTCATGCCCCCGACGTGGTGACGCTCGACCTTGGCCTGCCACCCGACCCGGACGGCACCAGCGAAGGCTTTGCGACGCTGGCTGAAATGCTGCGGATCAAGCCCGACATCAAGGTCATCGTCGCATCGGGCCACGGCGCGCGCGACAGCGCGCTCAACGCCATAGCCGGCGGCGCCTATGACTTCTATCACAAGCCGGTCGACATCGACGAGCTTGGCCTCATCGTCCGGCGCGCCTTCCATGTGCATGCGCTTGAACGTGAAAACGCCCGCCTCGCCGACACCGCGCCGGACGATGCCAGGGTGCTCGGCAGCCTGATCACCGCCGCGCCCGAAATGCTCAAGGTCGCCCGCACCATCGAACGGGTGGCCAGCGCGCAGGTCTCCGTGATGTTGCTGGGCGCCAGCGGCACGGGCAAAGAACTGCTCGCGCGCGGCCTGCATGACGCCAGCCCGCGCCGCGACGGTACCTTCGTCGCGATCAATTGCGCCGCCATTCCTGAGGCATTGCTCGAATCAGAACTGTTCGGGCATGAACAAGGCGCCCGCGGCGATGCGGTCAGGACGGTGCCGGGCAAAATCGAGCAGGCGCAGGGCGGCACGCTCTTCCTCGACGAGGTCGGCGACATCCCGCTGCCGCTTCAGGTCCGGCTGCTGCGCTTTCTTTCGGCGCATGCGATCGAGCGCATCGGCGGCAGCCAGCCGATCGCCATCGATACGCGCATCGTCTGTGCCACTCATCGCAACCTGCCCGAAATGATCGTGGCCGGCACCTTCCGCGAAGATCTCTATTATCGCCTTGCCGAGATCGTGGTGCGCATACCGCCGCTGCGCGACCGCCCCGGCGATCCCGCGCTCCTCGCCCGCCATTTCCTCACCCGCTTCGCCCGCGAAATGAACCCGCAGGTCAAGGGCCTCGCCCCCGATGCCCTCGCCGCGCTCGACGGCTGGACGTGGCCCGGCAATGTGCGCGAACTGGAAAACCGGATGAAGCGGGCGGTCATCATGGCTGACGGCAAGCTGGTGACAGCCGCCGACCTCGACCTTGAAGGCCAGGACGACGGCGGCGACATGATCAATCTCAAGGCTGCGCGCGAAAGCGCCGACCGCCGCGCCATCCGCCGCGCCATTGCCCGTACCCAGGGCAATATTTCCGGCGCGGCCAAGATATTGGGGATCAGCCGCCCGACCCTCTACGACCTGCTCAAACAATATGAGTTGCAGGCCTGATGTCGCGCAAGCGGATCATCCTGCTGGCTGGCCTGGTCGCCCTGCTGCTCGGCGTGGCCGCCATATGGCAAACGACCTTGCGGCTGTCGGACGGGCGCGGCGCTTACGCGCGGGCGATCTCCGCGCTGGATGCAAGCGATCCCCGGACCGCGCGGGTCGAACTGATGAACGCGATCAAGGCCGATCCCCGCTCACCCACCATTCGTATCGCGCAGGCCCGCGCGCTGCTGGCGCTTGAGGACGGCGAGGGCGCCGCCGTCGAAATAGACCGCGCGATCCAGCTTGGTGCGCCGCGCGGCGGGACCCGGCTGCTCATGGCGCAGGCGCAGTTGCTTCAGGGTGACGCCGACGCCGCCCTGCGCCAGCTCGCCGCGCCCGACCGCCAGCAGGATCAGCCGGCTCTTGCCGCCCGGCTGGAGGGGCGCGCAGCATTGATGCTCGGTCGCCTTGCGCAGGCGCGCGCCGCCTTTAATCGCGCGCAGCACCTCAGCCCGTCCGATGCCGAAACATGGGTCGATATCGGCCGCTATTACATCGCTGCCGGCGATCAGGCAGCGGCGATCGCGGCCGCCGACCGCGCGGTCGCGCTCGCGCCTTCCAACGTAAAGGCGCTGACCCTGCGCGCCGAACGCACCCGCGATCAATATGGCCTTGCCGCCGCGCGTCCGTGGTTCGAACGGGCACTGGCGATTGATCCCGCCGCTGTGCCCACGCTCATCGAATATGCCGCGACGCTGGCTGACATGGGTGAAGCGCGCCACATGCTCAGTGTCTCGCGCCGCATCCTCTCGTTGCAGCCCGATAACCCGCGCGCCTGGTTCATGCAGGCGGTGCTTGCCGCTCGGGCCGGGCGCGAAGATCTTGCGCGCGGGCTGCTCGCCCGTACCGAAGGGCGGCTCGACAATCAGCCCGCGACCATGTTGCTGCGCGGTGTGCTGCACCTTGCGGGCGGCAACGGGGTGCTGGCGGCCGAAAGCCTTGAAAGGCTGGTCGCGCTCCAGCCCGATAATGATCAGGCCCGCCTGCTGCTGGGACGCGCCTATCATGGCGCAGGGGACCAGGACGCGGCCGCCGCCACGCTGGCCCCGCTCGTCGTGCGCGCCGATGCCGACCCCTATGTCCTGACCCTGGCTGCCAGGGTGCAGGAAGCGCGGGGCGACCGCTCCCTCGCCGCTGACATGCTGAACCGGGCCGCATGGCCCGCACGCGCCTCGACCAGCCCCTTGGGCAGCGACGGGCGAATCCTTGCTGCCGGACCGCCTGCCAGCGCCGCGACCGCCGTCGACAATATTCCGTATATCCGTGCGTTGCTGAACGATGGACAGGCTGGGCAGGCGGTCGATCGTGCGCTTCTGCTGGCGGCGGCCAATCCCGGTGCTCCCGCCGCCCTGATCGTGCTGGGCGATGCCCTCGACGCTGCCGGCCGCCCCGCGCAAGCCGCCCGTCGCTATGAAACCGCCGCGAACATGCGGTTCAGCCAGGATGTCGCCATTCGCCTCGCGGCCGCGTGGCAGCGTGCCGGCGATCCGGCACGCGCGCGGCAGGTGCTCGACCTGTTTCTGGGTCAGAATCCTGCGAGCCTGCCCGCGCAGCGCCTTGCGGCCGCGCTCCGCCTCGATGCGCAGGATTGGCGTGGCGCGCGCCGAATGCTGGAGGGGGTGCGCGCCCGGATCGGCAATCAGGATGCGATGCTGATGGCTGATCTTGCCCGCGCCACGCTGGCCATGGGTGACCGTCCTCGTGCGCTTGCCTATGCCGCTCATGCCTGGCGGCTGATGCCCGCCAGCCCGATGACCGCCGACATTTATGGCTGGGCGTTGACCCAGGCCGGCGGGAACGGCCAGCGCGCCGTCGACCTACTCGAACAGGCCCGCGCCATGGCGCCCGGCCATCCTGTTATCCAGCTTCATCTGGGGCAAGCCTATGCGGCGATGAGGCGCCGGAGCGAGGCGCGGACCGCTTTGGCCCGCGCGGCCGCCGTACCTGCCTTTCCCGGCCGTGCAGAGGCGGTGGCGGCCCTGGCCGCGCTATAGCATGATCCGAATGTCACGCTCGCGCAGACCGTTCCGAACGATCTGAAATTCACTGCCATTTGTAACGCCCGCGCGTGGTGCGAGACGTCAGTGCCAGATATGCTGTCGAATTGCCCCGACTCAGGCCTCCAGCCGCTCGGTCAGTTCATCCAGCCCGATTCCGAGCCGCTGCATCTGGGCCGCGACCGGTGGCCACACCGTCTCCATGAAGCGCGCGCGTTCATGGTCGCGCAGCCGCCGGGTCGCGCCGGGCGCAACGAACATGCCGATGCCGCGCTTGACGATCACCAGCCCGTCATCCTGAAAACTCTGATAAGCCTTGGCCACCGTCAGCGGGTTGGCGCCCTGCTGCGCAGCGAATGCGCGAACCGAAGGCAGGAGATCGCCGTCGTGAAATTCGCCGTCCAAAATGGACGCAGCGATCGTTTCACGCAGGCGCAGATAGATGGGTTTGGAATCTTCAGCCATAGTGCATCACTGACATAATACAGCTCGACACGTCAAGTTATTGATGAACCCAATAGGGCGGGACAGCGAAATTATCTGTCCCAGACACTGACGATCTTGTCATAATCTGGCCTGGGCCGCTCCTGAAGCGGTCGGGCAGGGGTGCCAATGAAGATGAAGCCCGCGATTCGTTCGTTGCTGGTGGCAAAGGCGTCGCGCACAGCCGGAGCATAGGCGGGCCACCCCGTCAGCCAGCCTGCGGCAAAGCCCATCGCATGCGCCGCATGCAAAAGGTTCATCGCCGCCGCCCCGACCGACAATTGCTGTTCCCACAAGGGTATCTTGCTGTCCGCAACCGGCGCGGACAGCGCCACTACCAATGTCGGCGCCTGGTGGGCGAACTGGTGCATCGCGTCGATTTCCGCTCGCCCCGCGCCCGGCACCTCCGCGCGATAGGCATCCTCCAGCAGCGTCGCGAGCTTTGCCCGCTGCGGCGCGGTCACGATTACGAAACGCCATGGAGCCAGCTTGCCATGATCGGGAGTGCGCAGCGCAACGTCCAGTATCGTGCGAAGCTGGTCCGCATCGGGGCCGGGGGCGATCAGGTCGCGGGGCTTGCCCGATCGGCGGGTTTGCAGCAGCGACAGCGGAGAGGAAAGATCGTTGAACATCGTCCTTCCATGTCGTCACGGACCGCCTGACGCAAGAGTGCCCGTGCTTTTTGACAGGCGGGCTGTTTCCGCTAGTCTGACCAGCCGCGCGCTCGCGGCAGACCCCGGGAAAACGACAAGATGGCAGCATCGGCGCAGGACAGGATGGACGGGGGCACGCCAGGCGGAGGCAAGACCTGGTTGGGCCATCCCAGGGGCCTGTTCCTGCTGTTCTTCGCCGAAATGTGGGAGCGCTTTTCCTATTATGGCATGCGCGCGATCCTGATCTTCTACCTCACCAAGCATTTCCTGTTCGGCGAGGATCGCGCTTATCTGCTCTATGGCGCCTATACTTCGCTGGTCTATATCACCCCGGTGATCGGCGGCTATCTGGCCGACCGCTTCCTGGGCGCGCGCAAGGCGGTGCTGGCCGGCGGCTGCTTCATTGCGTTGGGCCATTTCCTGATCGCGATGACCGAAGGACCGGGCGGGCAGGACGCTTTCTACCTCAACGGCTTCTATCTCGCGCTCGCCTCGATCATCGTCGGCACCGGCTTTCTCAAGGCCAATATTTCGGTTCTGGTGGGCGAACTCTACCCGCGCGACGACGCGCGCCGGGACCCCGCCTTTTCGATCTTCTACATGGGGATCAACATGGGCGGAATGCTGGGGCCGATCATCTGCGGCGTGCTGGGCGAAACGATCGGCTGGTCCTGGGGTTTCGGGGCGGCGGGCGTGGGCATGTTGCTTGGCCTTGTGACATTCGTCTGGCTGACGCCCTGGCTGCTCGGCCGGGGCGAACCGCCGGCGCCCCAGATATTGCGCAGCCCGGTGGTGGCGGGCGTGTCGCAGGAATGGATGATCTATGCAGGGGCGGCGGTTGGCGTCCTTGGTATCTGGGGGCTGATCCGCTATGCCGAGGCGCTGGGGTTCGCGCTGCTGGGCTTTGCGATCCTGACCATCGCCTATATCCTGTGGCGCGCGGTGTTCACGCTGCCCCGCATCGACCGCGACCGGATTTTCGCCGCGCTGTTCCTGATCGGGCTGAACCCGCTGTTCTGGGGATTGTTCGAACAGACCGGATCATCGCTCAACATCTTTACCGACCGCAATGTCGATCGCGCGATGCTGGGCATCACCGTCCCCGCTTCGGTGTTCCAGTCGGTCAACTCGGTCTTCATCATCCTGTTCGCGCCCTTGTTCGCCCTGCTGTGGACCTTTCTCGATCGGCGGCGGCTGGAACCTTCGTCCCCCGCCAAGTTCGGCATCGGCCTTATCCTTTGCGGCGCGGGCTTCCTGGTCCTGGTCGGCGGAGCGGCGGCGGCGGGTGAAAACCTCACCCCGGTGATCTTCGTGTTCCTCATCTACCTGCTCCACACGGCGGCCGAGCTTTGCTTTTCGCCTGTCGGCCTGTCTGCGATGACGCGCCTGTCGGTCGGCAGCATGGTCGGGCTCATCATGGGCACCTGGTTCCTGGCCATGGCCGCGGGCAATTTCATCGCCAGCCTGATCGCGCGCGCCACCGGCGGCGAAGGCGGCGGCGACGTGGCGCAGGTACTCGATATCTACGCGCGGATCGGCTGGTTCGCCGTCGTCGTCGGGGTGGGGGTCTTGCTGGTGGCGCCCTATGTCAAGCGGCTGATGCATGCAGATGCGTCATAGGATGCTTGCAGGTCATGGCGACCGCGCCCATGTTGATTGGCCACAAGGAGATATTTCGATGCCGCTGACGCAAGCTGACGATATTGCGCGACTGCTGAACGAGACCCGGACGATTGCTCTGGTCGGCATCTCCGACCGCCCCGACCGGCCAAGCTTCACCGTCATGAAAACGCTTCAGGATCACGGCTATCGCGTCCTGCCGGTCAATCCTCAGATCGCGGGCGAACATGTTCATGGCGAATTCGTCTGGGCCAGCCTTGCCGACATCGGCGTGCCGATCGACCTGGTCGATATTTTCCGCAACAGCGATGCTGCGGGCGCGGCGGTCGACGATGCAATCGCAGCGGGGGCAAAGGCGGTCTGGATGCAACTCGCCGTCGTCGACCATGCCGCCGCTCAAAGAGCCGAAGCCGCGGGCCTCAAGGTCGTGATGGATCGTTGCCCCGCGATCGAGATCCGTCGGCTCGGCCTTTCGCCGGTGGAGGCATAATCGAGGCGGCGTCATTCCGGCTTTGCACGCGTGCTCTGCCCTCCTATCAAGCATGACATGGCGCGCACATCGCTGAGGCGAGACAATATCCCAACGAAAAATGGCGTCAGCCGCCGGGCGTTGCTTGTGGGCGGTGGCGTGGCGGGGGGACTGATGGTCGCCTGGGCGCTCTGGCCACGGGCCTATGCGCCCTCGCTTAACGCCGCGCCTGGCGAAACCATATTCGGCGCGTTTCTAAAGATCGACCGCACCGGGCAAATCATTGCGATCGTTCCGCAGACCGAGATGGGACAGGGTATAACGACCGTCCTGCCACAGATACTTGCGGATGAACTGGGCGCGGACTGGCGCACGGTGGCGGTCCAGTCGGCGCCCATCGGCCCGCTCTATGCCAACAGCCTGCTGGCGCGCGAATGGCTCGCCAGCGACTGGACGATGCTCGGCGGCGGTCTTGGGGACTGGGCGATCAATCAATATGCGACTCGCACCGCCCTGATGCTGACAGGCAGCGGAACATCGGTCCGAATGTTTCGGGAAGCCTTTCGCGACGCTGGCGCGGCAGCGCGAGTGCTGCTTTGCAAGGCCGCGGCGGCGCGCTGGGACGTTCCGTGGGAAAGCTGCGACATTCAGGATGGGATCATCACCGACGGCGAAAAGCGCCGATTGCGCATCGGCGATGTGGCAGCGGACGCGCCGCGCTTCGATTTGCCGTCCATTCTGCCGCTGCGTCAGGGCATCGAAGGTCGCCTCGTCGGGCGGGATTTGCCAAGAATAGATACGCCCTCAAAGCTTGATGGCAGTCATAATTTCGCCGCTGATGTTCGCTTGCCCGACATGGTCTATGCGTCGATTCGGCAGGGGCCGATCGGCGACGCGGTGTTGGCAAGAGCGGACGAGCCGGCCGCGAGAGGCGTGGCGGGACTGCTGAAATTCGTGCGGCGCAAGCGTTGGATCGCGGCGGTCGGAGTCAATTGGTGGGCGGCGAACAAGGCGCTCGACCTGGCTGACCCGGTGTTCACGGTCGCAGGCCCGCTGATCGACAGCACCAGCATCGACAATGCGCTCGAAGCCGGTTTCGCCAGCCCGGAGGGACGGCGTCTGTTCCGGCAGGGCGACCTGTTGCCTGTGTTCGATGGCGCGACCATCCTGGCGAGCGAATATCAGGTCGATGCGGCGCTGCACCTCAATGCCGAGCCGGTTTGCGCCACCGCGCGGGTCGGCGATGACGGCGCGGAGATATGGGTCGCGACGCAGGCGCCCGGCCTGGCGCGTGCCGCTGTCGCGCGGGCGCTGGACATCTCGCCCGGCGCCGTGACGATTTATCCGTTGCACGCGGGCGGATCGTCGGGGCGCAGGATGGAGCATGAGGCGGCGGCGCAGGTCGCGGTGCTGGCGCGCGAAATGGGGCGGCCGGTGCAACTATTGTGGTCGCGCCTCGAAGATGTGGTGCAGGATCGCCCGAGCGCGCCCGCCCATGCCCGGATGGCCGCGAAGCTCGGGCGGGGCGGCACGATCGAGGGCTGGCTGGCCAAGGTCGCAGCGCCCTGCGCCGTCAGCCAGAGCTGGGCACGGGTCGCCCATGGCAAACCGCCGCATGAGGCCGCCGCCCAGGCGGCGAGCCAGGCCAGCCGGCTGGCGCTGTCAGGCATGGTGCCGCCCTATGCGATACCCAATTTCGCGGTCGACCATTATCCGGTCGATGTCGGCCTGCCGATCGGGCTGTCGCGGGGCAATGCCGATGTCCATGGCGCGTTCTTCACCGAATCCTTCATCGATGAACTGGCGCATCTGGCCGGGATTGAACCGATGTCGTTCCGCATCCAGATGCTGGGTGGCCAGCCGCGCCTTGCCCATTGCCTGACGACAGCGGCGGCGATGGGCGGATGGCAGGGCGGCATTTCGGGCAGCGGGCAGGGGATCGCCGCGCATATGATGCACGGTTCGCATGCGGCGGTGCTGGTCGAGGCGGGCATCGACAATGGCAAGCTGGCGGTGACGCGGATCGTCGCAGCTGTAGATTGCGGCGATCAGATCAATCCCGATATTGCACGGCAACAGATAGAAAGCGGCCTGATCCAAGGGCTGGCCCTCGCCATGGGCGCTTCGGTGCCTTATCGCGGCGGCCTGCCGACCCGCGCGGTGCTGGGACGGATGGGCCTGCCGCGTCTCGATTCCATCGGCGAAGTGACCGTCGAGTTGATCCGCAGCACGGCAGCGGCCGGCGACGTCGATGAAATTGCCGTGCCGCCGGTCGCGCCGGCCATCGCCAATGCGCTATTTACCGTAACCGGCCAGCGATTTCGCAGCCTGCCGCTGCTGGCACAGGATTGAATATGGGCCGCATCGGCGTTCTGCTCATCAACCTTGGCACCCCGGATGCGCCAACCCCTGGCGCAGTGCGCCGCTATCTGGCCGAGTTCCTGTCCGACCCGCGCGTCGTCGAAATCCCGCAGATTGTGTGGCAGCCGATCCTGCGCGGCGCGGTATTGACCACTCGCCCGCGCAAGTCGGCGGCCGCCTATCGCGAAGTGTGGACGCAGCAGGGATCGCCGCTGGCGGTGTTCACCCGCGACGCCGCCGCAGGATTGCAGGCGGCGCTCGGCCCCGACGTGCTGGTTGACTGGGCAATGCGCTACGGCAATCCGTCCATCCCGTCGCGGATCGACGCTATGATGGCGGCGGGATGCGACCGCATCCTTGCCGCTGCGCTTTATCCCCAATATTGCGCGGCGACCACGGCCAGCGCCCATGACGCCGTGTTCGCGGCGATCGGCGCAATGCGCGCGCAGCCGGCGCTGCGCACCTTGCCGCCCTATTATAACGACCCTGCCTATATCGAAGCGCTGCGGGCATCGACCCAGGCGGGGCTCGATGCGCTCGATTTCGCGCCCGATCTGTTGCTGGCGAGCTTTCACGGCATGCCCGAACGCACCCGGACGCTTGGCGATCCCTATCATGATCAGGCGCAGGAAACCGCGCGGCTGCTCGCCAAGGCCATGGACCGGGAAGTACGGGTAACGTTCCAGTCGCGGTTCGGATCGGCCAAATGGCTGACGCCCGCGACCGATTCGGTGCTGGAGGATTTGCCCGCCCAGGGGGTCAAAAAGGTCGCTGTGCTGACCCCCGGTTTCGCCGCGGACTGCCTGGAGACGCTAGAGGAGATTGCGATGCGCGGTAAAGAGCAATTTATCGCGGCTGGCGGCCAAAAATTCTACCATTTTCCCTGTTTGAATGCGTCGCCTGAGGCTATGCTCCTCTATGCCCGGCTGATCGGCCGGGCACTATCCGGATGGCGCTGAATCCAGCGCATTTTTAGCAGACAGGAGAGGCGGATGAGCAGAGTTGCAGTCGTAACGGGCGGCACACGCGGCATCGGCGAGGCGATCAGCCTCGCGCTGCGAGACATGGGGTATACCGTCGCCGCCAATTATGCGGGCAATGATGGAAAGGCGAAGGCCTTTGGCGACAGGAATGGGATCAGCGTGTTCAAATGGGACGTCGGCGATCACCAGGCTTGTCTGGATGGCTGCGCGGAGGTTTCCCAAGCGCTCGGCCCTGTCGACATCGTCGTCAATAATGCCGGCATCACTCGCGACGGCGTATTGGCCAAGATGAGCTTCGATGACTGGAACGATGTGATGCGCGTCAATCTGGGCGGCTGCTTCAACATGGCCAAGGCGACCTTTGGCGGGATGCGCGAGCGCGGCTGGGGCCGGATCGTCAATATCGGGTCGGTCAACGGCCAGTCGGGTCAATATGGCCAGGTCAACTATGCCGCCGCCAAGTCCGGCATTCACGGCTTTACCAAGGCGCTGGCGCAGGAAGGCGCGAAATTCGGCATCACCGTCAATGCCATCGCGCCCGGCTATATCGACACCGACATGGTCGCCGCCGTGCCCGCCCCGGTGCTGGAAAAGATCGTTGCCAAGATCCCGGTCGGACGGCTGGGGCAGGCGCAGGAAATCGCGCGCGGCGTGGCTTTCCTGTGCAGTGAGGAAGCAGGCTTCGTGACCGGCAGCACGATGTCGATCAACGGCGGCCAGCACATGTACTGATGACACGGGGCGCCGATCCGTCCGGCGCCCGGTCGCCGATGGCTGTTCTGCCTGTCGATCCGTCGGCTTTTGACGGGCCGCTCGCCAATCGCCCTCCCTATGCGCCGCCGGTCAAGCGGAGCATCACCATTGCCGGCCACGCGACGGCGATCAGTCTGGAACCGATATTCTGGGATGCGCTGCGCGAGGCGGCGGCGGCGCGCGGCCTGCCGATCAGCGCGCTGGTTGCCCAAATTGACGTTGCGCGCCTCGCTGTGTCGCCGCCGCCCAATCTGGCGAGCGCGATCCGATGCTGGCTGTTCGACGCTTCGCGCCGCACGGATAGCGCGACCGATGTCGGCAGTTAATCAGAATGTTTCGCAATAGCGTTTGACTTTGCGAACAGCTCGCAATAGCAGGGCCCTCACAATTCAAAGGGGGTTCCCAGCAACCATGAACAAAACGACATCCGCATCCTTCCTGGCGCTCAGCTGCGTCGGCGCTATCGCTTTCGCCAGCGCGGGCCACGCGCAGGAGGCCGACAAGGGCCAGAAGCTGGGCGGCATGACCGTCACCGACACGGCGATCGATGAATCGCAAATCAAGGTCGAAAAGGTGGAATCGCCCAAATATGTCCGCCCCCTGCTCGACACGCCCCAAACGATCACGGTGATCGGCAACCAGACTATTTCCAAGCAGAACCTGCTGACGCTGCGTGACGTGCTGTCGACCGTTCCTGGCATCACCTTCGGCGCGGGCGAGGGCGGCGGCGGCTATGGCGACAGCATCAACCTGCGCGGCCAGAGCGCCAACACCGACATCAGCATCGACGGTGTTCGCGACAGCGCGCAATATAGCCGCACCGACCCTTTCAATGTCGAACAGATCGAAGTCACCAACGGCGCGAACTCGGTGTTCGGCGGCTCCGGTTCGATTGGCGGCAACATCAACATCGTGACCAAGCGGCCCAAGGGCTATGACGAAACGCTGGTCCAGGCGGGCGTCGGCACGTCCGACTATTATCGCGCCACCATCGACAGCAATGTCCGCGCGTCCGATTTCGTCGCCGTGCGCCTCAACGCCATGTATCATGAAAATGACGTGCCGGCCCGCAACGTCGATCGCTATGAGCGCTGGGGCGTCGCGCCATCGGTCAAGTTCGGCGTGGATGGCCCGACCTCGCTGACACTGCTTTACACGCATCAGGAGGACAGGAACACGCCGCTCTATGGCGTGCCTTATTACAACAACGCGCTCTATGACGGCCCGCTGCCCGGCGTGCCCTATGGCGGCTATTATGGCTACAGGAATTTGGATCGTCAGGATCAGACGATCGACCAGGCCACCGCCATCTTCGACCATCGGTTCAGCGATCTGCTGGCCGTCCGCAACCTGTCGCGCTGGCAGCGGGTCGAACAGAAGCTGATCGTCAATCCGCCGCAGGGCACCTATTGCCTCGCCAATGGCCAGACCCCCACTGGCGTCGCCTGCGCGGCCGGACAGGTCCCCGGCACCTATTATCCCAGCGGCCCGCGCGGTGGCTTCCGCAACTCCGTCAATGATACGATGTACAACCAGCTCGACCTGACCTTCACCATCCCCGGCGGCCATTCGCTGGTGCTGGGCACATCGATGTTGCAGGAAGATTATGCACTCGATAACGGCAACGTCCTGCGCAATGCCGGCGGCGCGCTGCCCAATCCGGTGCTGGATCCGATCAGCATCAGCAACCCCAACGGCATCTATACCGGCCCGGTCAACGCGATCCGCTCGGGCCATCAGGATGGCGACCTGTTCAACATCGCCGCCTATGCCTTTGCCGCGGTCAAGATCGTCGACCAGCTCGAAATCAATGGCGGCGTCCGCTACGAACATAATCGCGCCCGCTTCCGGTCGGACACGATTGCAACGCCTGCGACCGGCGGCGCATACACGACCGGCGTGCCGCAGAACGCGACCGACAATCTTTTCTCCTACCGCATCGGGCTGGTGTATAAGCCAGCCGAGAATGCCAGCCTCTATGTGGCCTATGGCAACAGCAAGAATCCGACCGCCACGACTGTCCGGTCAGGCTGCGGTCTGGCAACGGCGGCAAATCTGTTCAACGATCCGTGCATCGCCAAGCCCGAGCAGGCCGTAAATTACGAAATCGGTGGCAAGATCGACCTGTTCGACGCCAAGCTGCAACTGACGGCCGCCCTGTTCCGCAACGAACGCACCAATTACCGCGTCACCAGCAACGATCCTTTCATCGGCACGCTGCCGGTAAACGACGGCCGCAACCGTGTTGACGGGATTACCCTGGGCGCCACCGGCAATATCACCGACGCCTGGACGATATTTGCCAACTACACCTATCTCGACACCAAAGTGATCCAGAGCATTTCGGATTATCAAAAGTCGCAGGGCTTCGTCGATACCCAGGCGGGTAACCCGATGACGAACAATCCGAAGCATTCGGGCAGCCTGTTCACCACCTATACGCTCCCCTTCGGTCTGGAACTGGGCTATGGCCTGACCTATCAGGGCAGCTGGTATCTCGCCAACATCACCGGCGCGCCGATGTACAAGACGGACGATTATCTGGTGCACCGGGCGATGCTGTCCTACCCGATCACGGAAAAGTTCAGCGCCCAGCTCAACGTCCAGAACTTCACCAATGAAAAATATTATACCAGCGTCCGCAACAATGGCTGGGCCAATCCTGGCGAGGGCCGCTCGTGGGTGCTGACCCTGGGCTACAAGCTGTAAGGCGCCAACACGATTCTCCCGGTTCATGTCCCGTGCCGGGGGAATGGACGGGCGGCGGGACAGTTCTCCTCGGACCGCCGCCCGCCCGATCCTGACTATGCAATTGATTCGCATTAGGCGATGGGCTATGCGCTTCGTCAGGGTGCAGGGCACCAGCAGGGGAATGCCAGATGCTGCGCATGGCAGACAGGATGGACGAGACAGACGATATGGTCGCAATTTTCGCGCCTGTCGTCATGCCCGCGAAAGCGCCGGTCGGCGACGCGGTGGTTGCCCCGCCCGGTCGATATGGGGCGGGACGCGCGATTAATCTGCCTGTCATCGTCATGATAGTCCTGATCCATGTGGTCGCGATCACGGCAATGATCCAGGTACGGCAGCATGTCATCAAAGCCCGCGAGGCGAAGCTGACCGTCGTCAACCTGACGCCCCCGCCGCCCCCACCCGCGCAGGAGGCGCCGCCTCCACCGCCGACAAAGCCAGAAGTGGTCGCTCCGCCGCCGATCGTACAGACGCCTCGTCCGCCGGTACAGATCGCGACGACGCCGGACCCCGCCCCTCGACCGACCCCCGTCGCTTTCACGTCGACAATCGTCGCACCGGCCGCTCCGCCGGTGATGGCAGCGCCGCCCAATACCGTGCAGGCGGGCGATCTTTCGGCCCGGATGCTGTCGGGCAAGGCTCCACGCTATCCGATCGAAAGCCGGCGCAAGCGCGAGCAGGGAACGGTGATATTGTCGTTGACGCTGGGGCTGGATGGCCGGGTCGCTTCGATCAGCATCACCCGCAGCAGTGGCTTTCCCCGGCTGGATGACGCCGCGCGTGACGCGGTGCGCGGCTGGCGCTGGGCGCCCACGGTGCGGGGCGGCACGCCGGTTATGGTCAAGGGCGTGGTGGAAATCCCCTTCGTTTTGCAGGGCTGACGCACATTCCATGCTGATAGCCATTCCCGACCTGCTGGATGGCGCCGGCGTGCGAGCCGTTCGGGCGTTGATCGACCGGGCGGACTGGGTCGATGGCAATGTGACGTCAGGGCACCAGTCGGCGCTGGCCAAGCAGAATCTCCAGCTACCCGAAAACGCTCCGCAAGCACGCGAGGCGGGGCAGATAGTGCTCGAAGCGCTCGGGCGCAGCCCCTTGTTCATCGCTGCCGCGCTGCCGCTCAAAATCTATCCGCCGCTGTTCAACAGCTATGCGGGGGGACAGGCGTTCGGTACCCATGTCGACAACGCCGTGCGTATCCAGCCGGACACCGGCTTTCGCGTCCGGTCAGACCTGTCGATCACGATATTCCTGGAACCGCCGCAAGGCTATGAAGGCGGCGAACTGACAATCGAAACCAATTTCGGGGTCCAGAGCGTCAAGCTGCCCGCGGGCCATGCGGTCCTCTATCCGTCGTCGTCGCTGCACAGGGTAGAGCCGGTGACCAGCGGGCGGCGGGTTGCCAGCTTCTTCTGGCTGCAATCTATGATCCGTGACGATGGTGCGCGCCAGACGCTGTTCGATCTCGACAGCAGTATCCAGGTGCTGGCCGCCGATCGTGGCCATGGCGATGCACAGGTCATTCGCCTCACCGGGGTCTATCATAATCTGCTGCGGCGATGGGCCGACGCCTGACGCGCGGTTCAGTCGAGCATCGCCGCCAGCGTCGGGGTCATATATTCGCGCGCGCCAGATCCTTCGCGCCGAATCAGTATCGCCGCCAGCCCGTGCCGCGTCGCCACAGCCATGCCCTCGTCGGGGCCGAGCACGGTGATCGCGGTGGCCCAGGCGTCAGCGAACATCGCGCTTTCGTGCAGAACGGAAACCGATGCGACATCGTTGGCGATCGGCGCGCCGCTGCGCGGGTCTATGCTGTGCGACAGGCGACGGCCGGCCCTTGTGACGAAGCGGCGATAGTCGCCCGATGTCGCCACCGACAGGCCGCACAGCGCAACGCGCATGACCGGCACGATGAGGCCAGGCGGCGCTTCCAGATCGACCCACCAGGGCTGCAGGTCGGGCTTGACGCCTTCGCCGCGCAACTCGCCGCCTATCTCGATCAGGAACTGCGATAGCCCCATATCGCGCAGGGCGTGCGCGACAGCGTCGACCGCAAAGCCCTTGGCGATGCCCGAAAAATCGAGGGTGACGTCACCCATGCGCCGCGCCTTGCCGTCTGACAGCTCCACTTGCCGCCAACTCTGCTGGCCTGCGGGACCGGCGGAGAATGGTGCGCCGGCCGCAGGGCCAAAGCCCCAGCCATCGACCAGGCGGCCTATCGCAGGATCGAATGCGCCGTCGCTCAAACGGGCGATCTCCACTCCGGCATTCAGGACTGTCATGAACGCGTCGGGTAGCGACACCCATTCACCGATCGGAGCGCGATTGAACCGGCTGATGTCCGATCCCGCTTCCCAATTGCTCATCTGGCCGATGATGCCGGCCAGCACGGAAGTGATGATGTTGGCGCAGTGCGGCGCGGCATCGACGATGCGTGCCGACCAGCTGGTGCCCATCGTCGGGCCGGAAAGTTCGCTGATCGTCGCGCCCGGCCTGCGCCCTTCGAACTGGTCGGGGCGCAGGCCGGGCGGGATGGCGACACGCACCGGGTTCAGGGGGCGAGCACTTCGAGCGTCGAAACATAGGCGGCGCGGCGGGCCGGCGGACCGGCGAGCGCCGCTGCGGATGGCGAACCCGCGCCTTCACCCGCGCCGGGGCCACCTTCACGGTCACCGCCGACGCTGGCGTTCATCCAGTACATGCCCGGCTGCGGCCATGTGACGCTGAGCTTGCCATCTTTGTCGGTCGTCAGGTCCATCTGTCCCAACGCGTCGCGATAGCGGATGCCGCCGGGGATGATGGTGACCTTGAGGTTCGCCGCAGGCTTGCCGTCGAGCAGGAACTGGAAGCTCGCGGCTTCGCCCGACACCAGATCGTTGGGATGGGTAATGGGAACCAGCTCGATGCCGACCCCGGTGGGCTTGAATATCGTCGTGGTCGGCGCGCCCAGCGTCACGAAGATTTCGTTGCGGTTTGCCATTTCCGATGTGCGGACATTGGTTGCCCCCGCGGGAATCGCGGCCGCCAGCGTTTGCATGGTCGTGCCGCGCGGCAATCGCTCCTGCTTGCCGTTCAGCATATAGCTGCCCATGATGCCCGACGAAACGGCGGCGATGCGGTAGGTGCCCGGCTGGGTCAGGTGCACATCGAAGGTCGATCGATATTTGCCGGTCGCCGGATTTTCGATCTTACCTTCGCTGCCGTCGGGGGCGGTGACCTTCACATTGTCCGTCCGCATCGGATTATGTTCGAAATAGAACAGGTCGTTCGACACGGCGGCGTCCACCGTCACCCAGCTGTCGGTGCCCGACAGAACGGTGGAGGATGGCATCATCCACTGCCGATGACCCTGGGCGGCGCTGGTCAGCGTCAGCGCGGCAAGGGCGCAGGCGATCAGATACTTGGCTTTCATGGATAAACCTCCCTATGTTCTACTTGCCGAAGCTGAGCGCGACCGCGCCCAGTTCGCTCTTGCCGGCCGCCTTGACGATGGTGCCCGGCTTGGGCGGCCATGCAAAGGGCAGGCGCAGAAGTTCGCGGCCGCCGACTTCGCGCGCGGCTTCTATGACCAACATATATTGGCCCGGCGAGATGGCTGCGAGCGGCCCCTTGCCCGCCGAGAGGGTCAATTTCTGTTCACCGGGCGCGCGCGTCGCGCCGGTCACGCCGTCAGCGGGAAATTTCATCGTCCGGCCCGATACTCGCCACCACTGGCGAACGTCGCGCAGCCATTTGGTGCCTTCGCCATTCTTCATGTCATAATCGTACCAGACCGCCAGCGAGCGGCTGGGCGCGCCTTCGCGCTCCAGCCAGATCGCGACGTAGGGGCGATGATATTCGGCCACTGAAAGGCGCGGGATGGTGATGCTGACATTCATGGTCTGCGCGCTTGCCGGAGCGGCGAGCGCACCGGCCGCGCCGATCGCGGCGCTGCTGCCCAAGAGGATGCGGTGTCGGATGTGCATCGCGAGGTTCCTTTAGTGAATGAAGACGATGGCGAGAATGGCCGGCAGAACGAGGCCGGCAGCGACCAGCGGCCATGTGCTTGGCCGCTTGGCGGCGTGAAGTTGCAGCAGCAAAAGACCCGTCAGCGCGAACAGCACGCAAGCGACCGAGAAAATGTCGATGAACCATTTCCACGCCGTGCCGGCGTTGCGGCCCTTGTGCAGGTCGTTGAGGTAGCTGATCCAGCCGCGGCTGGTGGCTTCGCTGGTGACCGCTCCGGTTTCCCGGTCGATAGCGACCCAGCCGTCGCCGCCGGGGCGGGGCAGGGCCAGATAGATTTCGCTCGCCGACCATTCGGCCTCGCCTGACCCACGCTGCCCAATTTCGCTTTCGACCCATCGCGCAACCGGGGCGGGCAGGGGCTTCTTACCGTCGGGGGCCTTGTCGGGCGCGATCATCTTCAACAGCGGCGGCGGCAAGGCTGCGGCCTTTTCAACCGTCACCGGCGTGGCTTCGACATCGGCGGCGTGATTGAGGGTGATGCCGGTGAAAGCGAAGAGGAGCAGGCCGATCAGGCTGATCGCGGAGCTCATCCAGTGCCAGCTGTGCAGCTGTTTCAGCCAGAAGCTCTTGGAGCTTTTCTTCCGCTTGCCGGTGGAGTTGGGAATGACAGCCATCGGGGCGCGACGAATCCTGCTGATTGCGAGGCCGGTCCAATAACGCGAACGACTCGCAATTGCAAACTGGAGCGTCGGTAAAATTGTATCAATGTGTAAGCATATGGAGGACGGGGTTTAGCGGGCCAGCAATCCTCGCGCCTGGCCGGCGATTTCGGCGAGCATGGCGACATTGGGGGCGGGTGCGGCCCTGGCGCGGTTGACCAGGGATCGGAACTGGCCGATCCGCGCCTTTCGCGCTGTCAGCCAGGCATCGACATGCGCCGCTATATCCTTGCCCTTGCCCTGGGCGAGGAAATCCATCCGTACCTGCTGCATGTCGCGAGCGACGCCCGACATCAACAGCCGTTCCCACGGGTCGCTGGGGTCCATGCGCGCGGCCATTGATTGCACCCAATCGATGCCTATCGCTTCGCCAAGATGCGTGAAAGCGCGGGTCAGATCGGTTTCCTTGATCCCCAATGTGCCCGCGAGGCTAGCCAGCCCCACCGCGCCGTCCAGTTTGAAGAGGGCCGCTGCGCGCTTGACCAACTGATCGGGCGCGCCAAGCGACAGCAGCCGTGCGCTGATGGCGGCGGTTCGCTCGCACGCTTCGCAGGTCAGCAGATCGTCGACTTCCGCCGCCAGCTTGCCCACGCCGTCGGCCAGGCGCGCATAGCCTTCGCCTGGCAGCGTACCGGCGGGCAGGCTGCGCAACAGGTCCGCGATATGGGCGCGCATGCCGGTAGCGATGTCCGCGAACAACGCGAGCCGCGCGTCTTCGGACATTTGCGCAGCGTCGATATCGTCCCACAATGTCCGCACGTCATAGAGGCTCTCGGCGATCAGGAAGGCGCTGGCAAGGTCGGCAAGCGAGCAGCCTTCCTCCTCGGCCAGTTCGAACGGGTGGATCAGGCCCAGCCGGTTGACGATACGGTTGGCGACCTTGGTCGCGATGATTTCGGCGCGCAATTGATGCCGCGCGATGGCGTCGCCTTCCTGTTCGCGCATGGCGGGGGGGAAGGCGGCCGCCAGTTCGGCATCCATGGCAGGATCGCCGGCCAGCGGGCCATGTTCGATTGCATCCTGCAGCGTCAGCTTGGCGGTCGAGAGCAGCACGGCGAGTTCGGGCCGGGTCAGACCCTGGCCGTCCTGCGCTCGCCGCAGCAACTGGTCGTTCGAGGCAAGCCCTTCGACCGCGCGATCGAGGTGCCCTGCTTCTTCGAATGTCTCGATCAGGCGAACATAGCTGGCAAGGTCGGCCGCACCGCCGGCCTGCGCGATCGAGAGGCCAAGCGCCTGGAGCCGGTTATCCTCCAGTACGAGTTCGGCAACCGCGTCGGTCATGCTGACGAGCAGGGCATTGCGGTCCTTGAGCGTCAGCCGCTCCTCGACCATTTCCTTGTTCAGCGCGATCTTGATATTGACCTCATTGTCGGAACAATCGACGCCCGCGCTATTGTCGATGAAGTCGGTGTTGATCCGGCCTCCGGCCAGCGCGTAGGCGATGCGCGCCGCCTGCGTTACGCCCAGGTTGGCGCCTTCGCCCACCACCTTGGCGCGCAGCTGTTCGGCATTGACGCGCAGCCGGTCGTTCGCCGGATCGCCGACATCGCCATGGCTTTGCGCGGCTGATTTCACATAGGTGCCGATACCGCCGAACCACAACAGGTCCGCCGGGGCGGTGAGGATGGCGGAAATCAGCGCCGTCGGGTCCATCGCCGTGTCGGTCACGCCCAGCACGGATTGCATTTCGGGGGTAAGGGGAATGGTCTTGAGCGTGCGGGGGAAAACACCGCCGCCCTTCGAAATCAGCGCCTTGTCATAATCGTCCCAGGACGATCGCGGCAGCGCGAAAAGGCGTGCGCGTTCGGCCCACGCCGCCTGCGGATCGGGCGCGGGATCGAAGAAGATATGGCGATGGTCGAACGCGGCGACCAGGCGGATGGCCTTGGACAGCAGCATGCCGTTGCCGAACACGTCGCCCGACATGTCGCCACAACCGACGACGGTGACGGGGTCGCTTTGCACATCGACGCCCATTTCGGCGAAGTGGCGCTGCACGCTGAGCCACGCGCCCCGCGCGGTGATGCCCATCGCCTTGTGATCATATCCGTTGGACCCGCCGCTGGCGAAGGCGTCGCCCAGCCAGAACGACTTTTCGAGCGCGATGGCGTTGGCGATGTCGCTGAAGGTTGCCGTACCCTTGTCGGCGGCCACGACGAAATAGGGATCGTCACCGTCGCGGATGACGATGCCGGCGGGATGCTTCACCTTGCCCCTGACCAGATTGTCGGTCACCGACAGCAGTGCACGGATGAAGATGCGATAGCTTTCCGTCCCCTCGGCCAGCCAGCCGTCGCGATTCATCTGCTGGTCGGGCAGTTGTTTGGGATAGAAGCCGCCCTTGGCGCCGGTGGGAACGATGACGGCGTTCTTGACCCGCTGCGCCTTCATCAGGCCCAGCACTTCGGTGCGGAAATCGTCGCGTCGGTCGGACCAGCGCAGGCCGCCGCGCGCGACCGGTCCCGCGCGCAAGTGAATGCCTTCGACCCTGGGCGAATAGACCCAGATTTCGCGCCATGGGAGCGGGGCGGGCAGGCCGGGTATCTGCGCGCTGTCGAGCTTGAAGGCGAGCGCCTGCGCGGCTGCGGGCGCATAGAAGTTGGTGCGCAGGGTCGCGGTGATCACGGCGCGCAACAGGCGCAGCACGCGGTCCTCGTCGATGGCGCTCACGCGCTCCAATCCCTCGTCGATCGCCCCCTGCGCTTTGGCAATGCTGCCTTCTTGCCTGGCCTTTGGATCGTGCAGCGCGGCGAACAGGGCGACCAGGCTGCGGGTGACGCCCTGTTCGCGGCGCAGCGTGTCGACTACCGTGCCCATGCCATAGGCCATGCCCGTCTGGCGCAGGTAGCGGAACAGCGCGCGGAACAGCACCACCGCCTGCGGGTCCAGCCCTGCCGTGACGATCAATTCGTTGAAACGGTCGTTCTCGGCCTGGCCCTCCAGCACCTGGGCGATCGCCTGGGTAACGATATCGGCGCGATCGATGACGGCGCCCGCGTCGCCGCCCTGGGGCAGCTCCAGTACGAAGCGCTGGATATGGCCAAGCGCGCCGCCATCTATCGGCGTGGTCATTTCGCCGATGACCCGAAAGCCGAAATTCTCGAACGCCGGCACAACCTCCGACAGCGCAACCTGAACGTCGCTGTAAAGCTTGAGGCGCAACTGCCGCGGCAGTTCGTCGTCGTTGCGATAGATGCGGATCGCCTTGTCGCCCGGTCCGGACAGGCCGTGCAGCAGGCGGATGTCGATTGCGGCTTCGGCCGGGCCAGCGCCGTTGCGATAGCCCATGGGGAAGCCGGGCGCGAAGCGTTCGGCCAGCGCCGCGGCACGGCCGGGGTCCTCGCCCTGGGCCAGCGCTTCCTCGACCGCGGGCAGCCAGCCGCGCACCATCTGGCGCAATTGCTCGTCCAGCATGGCGTCATCGGGCACGATGCCGCCGTCGCGCAGGTCGAGCGTGATCCGCAGCAGCGCGAGGCCGCCTTCCTCCAGCGCGATCGACCAGCTGAGCACCTGGGCATTTGCGGCACGCGAGAGCATATCCTGGATCGATACCCGGCGAGCGGTCGACACCTCGTCGCGCGGTAGCCATACGAACGCATACAGGTGGCGGGTCAGCGAACTGGTGGCAAGCGCCAGCTTAGGGCGTGGCCGGTCACTGAGCGACATGAAGGTCAGCGCCAGATGTTCCAGCGTTTCGCGGTCGAAGCCGATCAGGATGTCGTGCGGCATCGCGGTCAGCGAATGAACCAGCGCCTTGCCGGCATGACCGTTCGCATCGAAGTCGAACTTGTCCATCATCGTGGCGAGCGCCAGGCGCAGCACCGGCACCTTGTCGGGATGCGCGGCTAGCCCGGCGCTGGTCCACATACCGGCGTGGATCGACAGCGCGACGATGTCCTTACCCTCGCGCACGGGCACGATCAGCAAGTCGATCAGGACGTGGCGATGGACCCGCGACATCCGGTTGGACTTGACGATCAGCGGCGTGCGCCGGCCTTCCTCGAACCAGGTGAACGCCGCGTCGATCGATCCGGGGGCCAGCAGCGGTTCACCGTCCCGCGCGCAGACGCCCAGGCGATTCTTCGCCTTGCCGTTGCGCATCCGCCGTTCATGGCCGATCTGCGTGAAGTGGCGGGCCAGGAACCAGCGCAGCAGCACCGCGCCTTCCTCATCGGTCACCGTATCGGCATCCGCGCTCATCGCCGCGCGCAATTTGGGCCAATCGGTGACAGCGGCGCGCACATCGGCCAGCGTCTCGTCCAACAAGGTCTGAAGCGCGCGGCGACCCTTCGCGTCGGCGCGGTCGGCCTCGATATAGATCATCGATTCGCGTCGCGCGCCCGGCGCGCTGTCATCGAGTATCGCGTGCAGCGTCCCGTCGGCGTCCCGCTCTACCGACAGGACAGGGTGGAGCAGGCGATGAATGGTAATGTCGAAGGAGGCGAGCGCATGGCCGATCGAATCGACCAGGAACGGCATGTCGTCGTTGATGAGCGCGATCCGCATAAGGCGGCCATTTGCGCCTTCGCCCAGCGTCTCGATCAAAACGGCGCTGCGCCCCGACGGACGCTGGCTGGCTGCACCGGCCAGGAAAACGGCGGCGGCGGTCATCGCCTGCGCGTCGAACCCCTCGCTCTCGCCCGGCAACGCGCCGCGCGCGAGCGCCTGGACCAAGGCGTCGCGGACCGATGCATCCACCGCTGATGCCTTGGATTCAGCCAGCTTCGTCATCCTGTCACCTCTTGATCGTCAACATAATGCGACAGGTGCCTGGACGGCGGCATCATGGAAAGGGCCGCGCACCTGAGTTCCGACGCGGTGCATTATGCGTCAGCCCGGTGGCAGGCTCAACCCCGCTCCCGTAAGATAGTTTCGATGGGTTGAAACAATATGACGCGCTGCAACATGACGCCCTTATTTGCCGAGTGCGAGCACCACGCGCTGCGCGAGCGCCGATTCCTGGGGCAGGGCGGCAATGATGGCCAAAGAACCGTCCGCCTCGCGCCGGGCCACGACGACCGCAAGGCCGTCTGCGTCGGTCGGAACGACGGCAGTATCGATGGCGGTCGCGGCCTTGAGCGCTGCCCGTGCGCCGGGGTTGCGATCCGGCGCGGCGGGCCGTTCGGCGCGGCGCAAGGCGCGCTCGTCGCGAACCAGCGCCTTCAGCCCGCCGGCATAGTTTTCCAGATAGTGGGCAAAGCTGCCCTGCGCCATGCCGGCGGCCCAGCCATGGTCGAGCGCGGTCGCATATTCGGTGATCCGCGTCTTGTCATAGGTTGCGCCGAAGACGAGCTTGACGATCGCCGTCATGGGGCTGCGCGCCTGAACCTTGATGCCGGATTGCGCCAGCAGTTCGGCATAGTCGTCGGGCGCTTCGGCGGTGGCGAGCGCGAAATCATACGCAAGTCCGACGGCGCGGTAGAGCGCGGTATGGCTGCGGGTTTCGCTGTCACAGGCATCGGCCGCGCCGTCGCGCGCGAATGCAAGCCAGTCGGCCAGCGCCGCGTCCGGCCCTGGACTTTCCATGCCCGCAAGGTCGAGCGTTTCGTCGGCGGGCGCCATCGACGCAGGCCTGAAACCCTCGCCCGTCGGCCCGTCCGCCCATATGGGTTCGACCGGGCGCGTGGCAGGGGCGCTGCGCAATGCCTCGTCCACTTCACGCACCAGATCGTCGGTCAGGTCGCGGCTTGCCATTTCCTTCCAGTTGATGACGCCATAGACGAAATCGATGCTGTCATCGTCGGATGAAAAGGGCATCAGGATGCCGCGATACAGGATTTCCGCTCCGCGCTGGTTGATGAATTCCGCCTCGAACCCGATGGGTGCGGCATTGGCGATGATCTGGAGATAATGATCGGTCAGGCGCGAGAGCAGCGAGCGCGCCGGCACGTCTTTGATGCGGTCGATCGAACTGTCGATCTCGCATTCCAGCCGCAGAGCGGTGCCCAGATAGACGATGGCGGGATTGTCGACGCCTGCGCTGAAATCGAGCAGCACGCTGTGCGGGCCGAAATCCTCCAACTGGTCGGGATTGAGGTCCTCGATTGAAGGCAAGCTCCGTTCGCCCAGCAACGACGCCCAGTAATTATAGGCGCGCACATGCATGCGACGCTCGTCACTGACGACGGCGGGGGCCGATTCGATTCCCGCGTCGGCGGAATAATCGAAATCGTCCTGGTCATTGGCGACGTCATGCCCCCGCAGAGTGTCCATCCGGCACGTCCCTTGGATTGAAGAAAGCTTTCCGCCCGAACAGTGGCATGGGGATGGTAAACATCGTGTAAACGGATGGCGCCAACGACGAGTGGTCGGCCGAAAACGAAACGCCGACAATCCGCATTGGCGCTTGTCCTGCGGCAAAGCGGCTGTTATCAGCCCGACCGCTGCCGCTTTAGCTCAGTTGGTAGAGAATCGCATTCGTAGTGCGGGGGTCTACCGAAAAGCTGGGTTCCTTTTGGAAGTCACTTCCGCTAGGGGCTTGCGACAAGTCCGGGTTTATGCCGCTTTAGCTCAGCCGGTAGAGCACATCATTCGTAATGATGGGGTCAGGTGTTCGAGTCACCTAAGCGGCACCATCCCTCCACAAGGGAACTTACCGAAATCAAAGGGAAAATGCCTCCCGGCTCAGGCCGAGGGGATTGCCTTGGTTATGTGTCTTTGGGCTTGAAACCGGAGTGCTCAAGTGGGGTGGGCGTGGGTCAGGTGTGGGGTAGGAGCAGGCTCATCCCGATTTCGGATTACGAGTGAGTGCCGCCGTCGCAAGCGCCGCTGCCGATGTCAGTGGCATGGCATCGTCATTCACAAGGCCGTCAGTGACCGGGCGGAACAATGCACCAAGGACGATCGCCCTGTCAGTAGCCTCCAGTGCGTTTTCAGTGCGGAGACCAAGATAGGTTTCAACCATCGCCGATCGGGCTGCCGCATCCAGGGCCAAATGTTGCTCGATCATGTAGAAGCGCACGCAAAGCCGCGTAGCCCAGAGGAGGATGGTCAAAACCAAAAGGGTAACTGAGGACTTGAAAACGATCTGTACTGTCGGTGCCACAACGGTTTTATCGGGTAGCGCCATATTCCATTCGAATAGGCGCACGCCCAGCCAACTGGGCACAGCGACCGTTACCAGCCCAAGCATGATTGCGACACCGAGATAGCGCCATCGATTTTTCTCGTGCATCGACATGCGCTGCTTCCAGAGCTTGATCGGCTCATTTATTTCCATCTGTTCGCGGTAGGCCTGCTGAATTTCAGCGAAGTCCTTTTCAAGATTGGATCTCCATCGATCTACTGAAGCCAAAGCTTCATCAACTTTCTGCTGTGTAGCGTTGCCCAATTCCTCGACCTCGCTGCGTAATGCGACGACGCGGTCATAGAGTTCGCCGACTTCTGCGGGCGTATGCTGCGTCCCGTCGCTCAGGCGTATTGCGACTTTGGATGGTGCGGGAACAAAGCGATTGCGGAACGCAGTAACAGCTCGTTCAAGCACATGCACATCTTGCCCAGCAGTGCGATGATCTCCATTCTGAAAAGATTGAAAATCGACGAAGGGAATGATCGAGCAAAGCTCTTCGAGTTCGTTCACATCTGTCGCTTCGATATCTTTACCGAACTTTTTTGTGATCGCCTTCTCAAGCGAACTCCACGCAGCAGCCATTTGCTCAAAGTATCGTTTTGTATCACCCTGTAGACGACGGGCTGGAGAGGACGGCTTGTCGATGCGGTACTGCCAAAGGCGAGCCTGCTCCTTTGCGAAGGCTACAACCTCCTTGGCGCTGCTGAACTCATAACGAGCATCGCCGATACTAATCTGAGACATTTCGTTCACCCTCGTTAAGCCCGGCACATATATCGCACTGGTTCGCGAGAAATCTGCCATCTTATATGAACAGGCCGCAGCAAACGCCTATTGCGAAGCTGCCCTAACCCAGCCAAAACCGCGCTGCCTTCCGTGAAAGCCGGGAGGTGGGGCTTAGTAACCTCTCCAAACAGAACTCGGTCGCCTTTTAGGGGGCCGGGTGGCATGCGCGCATGTCCAGTCGGTTCGCCGATAAAGGCGCATGCGCCTGACTGTTTGGCAGGTTACTAACATCCGGCTTCGGCCGTCGCTCCGAGAGGTACATAGGGCGACGAGAGGCTGCAGCTGAAGGTCGCTCTCCAGGCGTGGGGGCGAGGGCGATGAATCAATAGCGATGCTGCCTTTTCAGCCGTGCCTGTCCGGGTCCGGTTCTAATCCCCATGTCGAAGGAACACCCATGCTAAAAACCATACCCTTACTGTGTCTGGCGCTTCTATCCGCTGTGGCTGCGTGACCTGCTCTTGCGGAAGTGGATGTTGAGCGCCACCGCCGCCGCCCTCATGCCGTCCGGCTTCAAGTCTAGGGGTGTTCTGACCCTTCAGGGCAAACAGGGGATTGGTAAGACATCCTGGCTCAAATCCCTGATCGATGATCCGGTCCTTCGCGACGACGTCGTCAAGGTCGATCATCATCTGGACCCGAGCAACAAGGATTCCGTGATAATCGCAACGTCGCAATGGCTGTGCGAAATCGGCGAGGTGGATTCCACGTTCAAGAAGGACATCGCCCGGATCAAGGGCTTCGTCACCAGCGATTTCGACAAGCTGCGCAAACCCTATGGCCGTCGTGAGACGGACCAGCCGCGCCGCACGGTGTTCATGGCAACCGTCAACGAGACCAACTTCCTCGTGGACGCCACCGGGAATAGCCGCTGGTGGACCATCCGCGCGGAATCGATCGACTTCAACCACGGGATCGACATGCAGCAGGTGTTTGCCCAGCTTGCGGACATGCTGGACGACGGCGCAATCTGGTGGCTCGACCGCGAAGAGGAAGAGGCGCTGGAGCAGGAGAACGGCTCGCACTTGATGGTCAGCGTGGTCGAGGAGTCTGTGCTGGCGGCGATCGACCAGGATGTGTCCGAAGAAGGCCCAGCAGTTGAGATCGGAGGTCGTGCTGGGCGGCAACCCATCAGCGGCAAAGGCTGAGAAGAAGTCCGTGCCGACCTATGCGGCGCTGGCCGATCAGCATCTGGACTATGCGAAATCGTACCAGAAGAGGCCGGAAAACACGGCTCGGATACTGAACTTGCACCTGATCCCGCGCTGGGGGAAGTTGCGTCTGGATGAGATCACGCAACCCGCCGTCGCGAAATGGCTGGCGGAGAAGGCGGGGGAGGGGCTGGCCCCGGCCACCGTCGAGAAGCTGCGTGTGACCCTGAATCGCTCCTTCGAGCTGGCGATCCGGTGGAACATGCCGGGCGTCGTCAAGAACCCGGTCAAAGGCATTCCCCGCAAGCCCGTCAACAACCAGCGCACCACTTATGTCAGCGCGGCCGAGGCGAAGCGTCTGCTGGCGGCGTGTGAAGTGTCGCTCAATCCGCAGCTAAAATACATCGTGCCTATGCTGCTCTACACCGGGGCGCGGGTATCGGAACTGCTGCACGCGGAATGGCGGCACATCGACCTGGAGAAGCGGCAGTGGCTGATCCCGACATCGAAAACGGGTAAGGCCCGGCACGTCCCTCTGTCGCAACCGGCCATCGCCCTGCTCAAGGCGGTGCCCCGGTATGAGAAGTCCCCCTATGTCCTGCCGAACCCTGAAACCAAGCTGCCGTTCGTGACGATCAAACACGCATGGCAGACGGCCCGGAAAGCGGCGGTCCTGCCAGACCTACGGATTCATGACCTTCGCCATTCGGCCGCATCGTTCATGATCAACGCGGGCATCGACCTGTTCGCGGTGGGGCGGGTGCTGGGCCACGCGGATCACAAGAGCACCATGAGGTATAGCCACCTCGCGAACGACACGCTCCTGGCCGCCGTTGAGGCCGGGGCGAAGAAGATGAAGGGCAGTCCCGCCCTTCGTTGAATGCCGATCCTACCGTCCGTGTGCTGGCCTTTGCGGGCTGGTGCGCGGGCGGGAGACTGGTATCCTCTCTTATTTTTTGGAGATCGGCATGGGCAGTGTGGAAATTTTGGGTCGCGAGGTTGGCGGTCGCACAGTTGCGGAATGGGATAAGCTTTGGACGCCGGTGCCAGGCTGGCGGACAGCCAATACGCCTGAACTTCAGAAGGGGCGGGGCATCGTGCGCTTTCGGCAGAGCGGTAAAGTGATGGCGATCGTTCGTGCGTCGGACAACAAACGTGGCTTCGTGAAAAAATTTAGTGATTATGTCCGGCCCAGTCCGAGCAGTCGGGATCACCATATAGGGGCACTGATCTACGAAAACCGGCACGACTTGACTGCCGACATCATCGTCACCGGTGAGTGCCAAGATATGGAGCGGGTCAACATGGCTCTCAAGCAAGCCATGAAGGAACTGTATCAGCCCGTTTGGTCGGCGTCAGCAAGGCCGTAATAGCATCGCCGCCCATGTGTTGACCTCGCGTTTGGTACATGAGCGGGGCTTGTCTTACTTGCTCGCGCGCTTTACCAATTCGACTGCATCTGCACCGATATCCGCAAGGATGCCCAGTTTGGCGACCGTTTTGACGGCACCTGAAGCGAATTGGTTCAGGACCGCGCCCTTGATTCCGCTGTCGCCATCGCGACGGTCGATCGCATTACAGGAAGAAGACAGCACGCCGGGCAAGTGTCGTCTCTCAGGTGTGATTTTCCAATAGCATAATTTCGTCTGGCGTTAGATCGAACAGCGCATATACCTTAGCGTTGATCTCACCTTCAAGCCGGACGATTTCAGCGGTCAGGGCATGAATCTCAGTGCGGCTGGTGGTGATCCAGTTTTCCCATTCGTTGCGTTCCTGAAGCGGGATTCTGGCCTCCAGCGCCTTTTCAACTTCCTTTTGGAAGGCGGCGAAGTCGGGCAGGGTCCACCATTCCTTTAGCCTGGTGGTGAGTCTGGCATTGGCCGGATCGGCAGCAAGGTCGGGAATGCGGCGGGTGATCGCCTGTTGCAGTTCATAGCGCTTTTCCGCCCCCGACTGGGCAGCCGTGGCAAGCACGCCAATATTGGCCTTCGTGGCATCGGTCGCCGGTGGAATTGGCAGCGTTTCAACGTATTGAACACGTAGTTCGTGAAAGCCGCCACGGACGGCTGGAGCGATGTTTGACAGGATAAACCAAAGGCAATTGCTGTTGAGAAGGGCTAACAGGAACGCATCTGCCGATGGGCAGAAATAGGATTTATCGTTCGAGAACGCGCCCGATTTTTCAAACGCGAAAAGCTGAACACTCGAAAAGTGCGGGTAAGAAATCTTGGGCTGCGATATAAGCGCAGAATAAGCCTCCTGCGCCTGCTGCAACTCGAACCACTCCTGCTTGGTGGCGCGCTTTTCCAGCTTGTCCCTGAATGGCAAGAGCCAATCCCGGATGGCGGGATAGTCATCGATCTGCACCCGGTTCTTGGGAATGTAGATGATCCACCGGCCGCGCGACTCCGCACGCCAGCGCTTCAAATCCTTGCCCTCAAGAAAGGGCTTCAGCAGTTCCGCCGAACGCGGATCGTCACGGCACAACCTGTCCTTGGTCGGCGTATCGATGACAAAGGCTTCATTCAGTCCAGTCTTGATCCCGTAAAGCGGGGAGCCATAGACGTCCTTCAGCGTCGGCCTGCCCGCAGTGATCTTCGCCCGCAACGCGCGCAGGGCATCGCCCTCCAATTCCCATGAACCACGCCCCAGCACCTCTTGCGGAAAAGGCTTGGCTGCGTCGGCAAAGGCATCTGCAAAACTGTCGGCTGGCATTTCGCCAATTTTCCAGAATTGCAGTTCGTGGCCCGGTGGCGGCGCGCCCGCCCTCATTGTCAGGATAGCAGGATAGGTAGTCACACCATCGAAAATCTGGTGGTCGCCAAAATCCACCACCGTTTCCAGCATGGCCTTGGCGCGCAGGAAATCGCGCAGCGGTGCGCCCGAACCAGTCTTGAAGAAGGTCGAACTGCTAATGAAGCCCAGCCGCCCGCCGGGCTTCAGCAGTTTGATCCCGCGTTCGAAGAAATAGGCGTAAAGGTCCGCCCGGTCGGAAACGACTTCGTACCTCCTTTCCAGCCACGGCTTCATGGGCTTGATCAGTTCCATGCGCACATAAGGCGGATTGCCCAGCACCACGTCGAAACCGCCAGCCGCAAAAATGTCCGGGAAGGCCGTCTTCCATTCAAAGCCATGGCTACGATAGGCAAAGCTGGCATCTTCGATCAGGCTGTCGCCAACGCGCAGATTGGCGTCCAGACTGTCCAGCACCTTGCCGCGCCGCGCGGTCTTAATCCACAGGCTCAGCTTGGCGATTTCCACGCTCTCGCTGTTCACGTCCACGCCAAACAGGTTGTGCGTCAGGATTTCGCTGTCGGGGTCCAGCAGGTCGCCCGCCATGCCGGTGCCGGACAGTTCGGCCAGCTTGGTGTTCACCTGCTGCAATTCGGCCTTCAGGTAATCGAAGGCCATGATCAGGAACACGCCCGATCCGCAGGCGGGATCGACAATGCGCAGGGCGGTCAGGCGGTCTCGATATTCGGCCCATGCCTGCCGTTCCGCCTTGGCTGATTTCCACGCAATGGCCTCGTCATCGGCCTTTGTCCCCTTGGCGGCATATCGGCCCAGGACTTCGGCGAATATCTCTTTGCAGTGCGTGCCCAGCGTTTGATCGACAATGAAGCGCGCCACATAGTCGGGCGTATAGACCACGCCATCACGCTTGCGCCGTCCGCTGGTGCCGGAGCTCTTCCTTTCGACCGGCGCCTCGCCCAGCGCTTCGGCCTGAAGCTGCTCTACATCGGCTATCGACTGCTCGAATATGTGCCCCAGCACGGTGACAGAAATTTCGCTGGCAAAATCATACTCCGCCAGCCGCTTGAAGCCTTCACAGATGTGATCCGGCACGGCCAGCGCATCAATGGTGGCGTTCGGCTGGAACAGGCCGCCATTGTAGCGCGGGATTCTGAGCTGGTCGTTGCCCCGGTCAATCGCATTGAACAGACCCAGGAACGTCCGCCAGACAGGTTTGGGGTTGTAGGGATCGCGGTGCTGGAAGGCATTCAGCAGGCTGTCATCGGGCAGCAGGCCGTTATCTTCGGCAAAGGCGATGAACAGCACCCGGTCGAGAATGGTCTGGCCCAACCGGATCGCCTCCAGCGGGTCGCCATCGGGCAGGGCGGTGCGGACAGCGCCGATCAGTTCGCCGCGCAGGGTGCGATAATCCTGATAGAGCCGCGCGGTGATGTCGCGGTCTTCCTTCCGGCTTTCCTCCAGAATTGCCAAGGTCTGGCCGGACAGCAGATTGTCCGCCGACAACAGGAGCATGAAGCGCTGATATTCGGCTGGATCATGGAGCTTTGCCAGATCAAAGCTTTCATGGAATTGCCGTCCGTCCGCATAGCTGTAGAGGCGGATTTCAAGATAATTGGACACCAGCACCCATTTGGTGCCGACATTATCGCTGGCGTATTCCCATGCCTGCTGCACCGGAGTTTTGGCACGGCCAGGCATAATGGCATCGAGGTTCTTGGTCTTTGCGCCCTTCAATTCGAACGGGGCGATGATTCGGCGTTCGCCCTTGGTGAAATGCCCCAAAGCAAGGTCAACCGATCCCGCGCCAATCTGCGCTTCAACGTCAACGGTCCACTGGCCGCTATCATTGAAATCCTGATAACCTAGCACGTCGCAAATGATCCGTTGTTTGAAATTGCCGTGAAGGGCGGTTTCCTTTTGCGTTTCAATCGATCGGTCGCGGATTGTCTCGCCCCAGTGCCGCAAGATTTCCAGCTTCGCAGGATCAGGCATGGCGGCGCGGGCGATATGCCGTTTGGTTGTCTTGGTGTTCAGTAGTTGCACGCATCACCCCCGGCAGCGGCGAGGCATAGCAGCGCGAACGGCTGGACGCAAAAAGCCTAGCTTAGCCCAGCGGGCCGCCAGCAAAATAGCATGAGTGTTGCACCAAGCGCGCCTACGCTTCTCCTAGTGGGATGACGGCCTTTTCATTCTATCCGGAGCCTCTCAGCGCTCATTGGGCAAAGGTGCGATAATTGCCCTTATGTTCACCCTCTCGCGGTGGCCGAACGTATTACAGATATGCGCCACTTTCGGGCATTCGTCCGGAATTGCGACCATCCAGGAGCAGACGTATGCAATTAATGTGATTTATAGTAATAAATGGTTGTTGCACAATGCTGATGCTGCAAGAGGATTAACGATGACAGTTTTACTCGCCGCCGCATTTCGAGACCGCGCGATGATAGCCGCAGACGGCCTACAAACGGCCATGACGCAGGTGGCGCTACTCGGGTGGTAGAGAAAACTCGCGCGATATCAGGCCGGATTGTGGCTACTAAGTTCGGTTACTCTGGCCCTCAGACAGAAGGCATTTGGGCTGGGCTTCACGCTATGCCTGAAAGCGATCGACAGTCAATCGATGCCGTACTCAGCGAAGCATGCAGTCTTGGGCGGCCGATTTACGAGGAACGGAAATCTTTTTTTGCAGCTCATGGAGAAGGTGACTACGGTCTGACGATGCTGTTTGCTTCTTTCGACGATACGTCGGGACCAGGCATTCACTGGATTGACTTTAAAATCGGCGCAGGCGTTCCTGAAAGCCTTTATTATCGCGATACTTCAGCGACACAGTGGGTTGCTCAGGGGCCAGACGGGGTGAGAGTGGTCGCGGGTGAAACGCTGCATGCGCACGGATGTAAAGTTACACCCAGCGGCGTAGTGATCGATGGAGCCGCTTGGACTCGGGCTTTCATAATATCCGCTAGGTCGATCTCGCCTCAGCAACTCGGTTTTCCGGCGTCACTAAGGTCAGTCGGCCCGAGTGGATCGGAGCATTACGTCGTAGGTGAGCACCTGCCGATCGATCCCGTGCTTTTCGCGGCGTAAAGTAGGTCGGCTAGTCTCAGTCCAAATCGACCCTATGCGAAGGCGGCTAGTTAACTTAATCGCTCACGGCCGGACGGTCGGCATTCGGCCATTATTAGCCGTGGAGTGCGATAATGGCGATTATGTCCACCCAGTGAAATCACTGGGTCACGGCGCAACACCATACTGGTCAAAATCAGCTTTGATATTAGGTGCGATCTTTCGCGCTGCATCCTCATCGGCTTTTGCTTTCGCAAGATTTCCCTTTCGTGCCCAGGCAATGGATCGCCCCCAGAGGGATGAAGGAATATTTGAGTTTTTCGCCAGCGCGCGGTCGTAATCGGCAAGCGCCTCGTCGTTGCGGCCCAACCGAAGCAGAACAAGTCCGCGACTATCTAGGAAGCTCGCCTCGTCCGGTCGTCCCTTCAATGCCTCGTTACAATCAGACAGCCCAGATTCTAGGGAGACGCCAGCCGTTGCCTTGGACCAGCACATATTATTGAAAATTACTGGATCAGAGGCATTTTTCCTAGCATCAGAAAAGTCAGCTTCCGCGCGTTTGGTATCCCCGGATCGTGCATAGGCAATGCCACGGCTAACAAGTAATGAGCTATCCTTTGGCGAATTGGCTAACGCATCTGTATAAGTCTCGATTGCTCCACCGAGATTGTTTTCCTCCTGCTGCAATTGTGCTTTTGCTGACAGCGTTTCAGCATGTTTAGGATCAAGTTTCAGCGCAGCATCAATGTCGGCGTGTCTTTCCTCCGACCGCAGCGACGTGCGCCATGCCCGGCGCGCATGGCTGGAGGCACAACAGCGGCGCGAAGCGGAAGATCGGCGCGAATGGCTGGACCATCAGCAGCGCATCAGGGATCAGGAGCGCGAACAATGGCTGGCCAGCCAGCAATCCAACACAAGGCAGGCCGCGCCCGACCGCGAGGATCGTCTGTCATGGCTGTTCGAGCAGCAACAGCGTCCAGCCGACCGGGATACCAAAGATGCACAGCGCGACAATGCGCCGGATTTCATCCGGCATCAGGACTGTGGGCCTGACATCGAGCGTTAGCGTTCCAAGGCGCTTGCCGCTGCGTTGGGCAAAAGCAATGGGCCATGCACATCGCGCACGGCCCATCAAAATTGTGATGATTGCGGGCGGAGACTATCGCCGCCCGCCGCCACTCCCCAATGTGAGCATCAGGAACTCGCCGGCCATAAGGGTGAGCATGACGACCAGTGCGCTGAATAGAAATGTCAGCATGGCGACGATGATCCACCAGAAGAACCAGCCAATCGCCACCATCCATGTGCCGTAGTTGATCTCCATATAACCGATGGCCCAATCCGCCGTCGCGCCGTGAATTTGCGGCGTGAACACCAAGGTGAAGCCGATTGCCATGGTGATGGAGAACCATTTGACGATCCAGTTGGTGGGATTGCCGCCGCCCATCCCGCCGCCGCCCCGATTTTGTCCGAACATTGCCTGTCTCCCTATGCGCCGGGCGAGGCCGAACGGCCCGCCATGGCCGCAAGTTTAGGAGGTGAGGCGACCCTATCCGGGGGGATAGGCGCACCAAAATGGCCGCACCGGTTAGGGATTTGTTAACCAATAATTAGATTTTGCCGCATATCATGGTTGTGGTCCGCAAAGGCAAAACAAGGAGCGGGCCACGACGAGGGCGCACATGGCATTGGATGCCAGCGAAATAGAGCGGCTTAGAGCCGCCGTTCCAGATATGCACAGGCCACCGAGCGACGCGGGCGGCCTATTATCCCATCGCTTCGGGGCCGAGGTCGATCCCGCATATGATGCTGTTGCCGTAAGTGCCAGTGAACTTGAGCGACATAATCTTGGGCTGGCATTCCTCGCCGATGCCGCCGCGAACCCTGATACGGCCAATCCCAACTTCCGGCTGACAGGCGGACTTGCCGCAGTCCGCGCCATCGAGATGGCGAAGGAAGAGCGCGAGAAACGCGAGGATTGGGAATTCGCACTCGACCGGGCGCGGGAGGCGCTCGACCGCAGATTGGCCGCGCTCGACGCGGAACTCGCCGCCATTGATGCGCGACTGGAGGAAATCCGCCAGCGCCGCGAAGCCATCGGCGACGAGATGGAGGCGCTGGACGAACTGACCCGTCTCAAGCGCAGTG